>JARKOK010000171.1 GCA_029975765.1 Aggregatilineales bacterium | reverse complement strand
TTTTCGCCGGTAACTTCCTCATAAATCGCGGCCAGTTCATCCACGACCACGCCCCATTTTTCCGGGCGTTTCGCGGGCGCTTTTTGCAGGCAGAACAGCGTCAGTTTTTGCAGCCGGCGCGGGATGGCCGCCGCCTGACCGGCGTCGAACGTTGGTTTATCGTAGATGTGAGCGTGCCGCCACGCCTCGAACTTCTTCACCGGGAAGACGTGCTGACCGGTAATCATCTCGTACAGGATGCAGCCAAAGGCGTAGATGTCCGAGCGGATGTCCACATCCTTCGACTGGCATTGTTCCGGCGACATATACGGCGCGGTGCCCACGACCGCGCCGAGGCGCGTCAGGCGTGGGTTGGTATCGGCGTGGTGGGCTTCATACTCGTTGCCGGGCAGGGGGATGTCGGTAAACTCGACCGAACGCACCAGGCCAAAATCGGTGATCTTGGCGATGCCTTCATGGGTGACCAGGATGTTCGCCGGTTTCAGATCACGGTGTACCATGCCCGGCACTTTCTGCGTGGCGTGCTGCATCCCCAGGGCGATATGCAGACCGAACTCGATAGACTGTTTTAAGTCCAGCCGTTTATGGTCAATCCAGCTTCGCAGGTCAGACCCCAGACCTTCCGGCCCGCTGATGTGTTCGAGGATGATGTGCGGGCGACCGGCTATCGTTTCGACCAGCCGCGCCTGCACGATATGGCGGTGTTTCTCCAGCCGAATCCAGGTGATCGCTTCCTGAATGAAGCGGGCGACGGCGCGTTCGTTTTCCAGAAAGCGGCTCTGGAAGGTCTTGATCGCCACCGGCTCACGCTGCTGCATATCGTAACACAGGTAGACCACGCCCATGCCGCCCCGGCGCACGTCCGCCACTTCGTACCGATCCTGTATCCGGTCGCCGATCTGGAACTCGTTCCCTTCGCCGTTAGCGGCATGGTTCGTCAGTAGTTTCTGGCGGCGAGTCGGGCTGCCTTCGAATGAACGCGGCAGCAGGGAAGGGTTGTCTTCAACGCGCGTTTCGCTCAGGTAAGTGGGATCGGCCTCTGCCGGCAGAGGCAGGTTGTCCAGCTCGAAGTCGGCCACTGTTTCCAGCGAGTCGCCGATCAGCGGCAGGTCAGCCGCCTGGGTGAAGTCGTCGCCCATGTCGCTCCAGGGCAGCTCGACGTCCGCCGCTATCGTCATGTCGGCGGCAGGGCTGCCAAGATAAGCGTCCATCAATTCGCGGAGCAGCAGCGCCCCTTCCGGGTTCTGCCAGTCCACGCCCGCGCTGTCTTCGGCCAGCACCCACAGCGCGACGGCGATATTCCGGCGCGACGGGTTCTCCCGCGCCATGCGTGCCACCCACAGGATGAATTCCCGGATGGCCGTTCGCGCGGTCTGGCGGTCGTCGGCGGTCGCCGCCATCTGATCGGCTTTCTGATAAGCGATCAGCGCCTTGCCAGCATAAAACACCAGCAGGCGGCCATCGCCGGACAGGGTGCGGTCGGCGCACAGATCGCCCAGCGCGAACAGGTCATTGATCTCGCTGCGGCGCAGCGCCAGCCGTCCCAGTGTGCGGATTTCAACGCTGGGATCGGTGGCGAAATAATCCACCGCGTCCTGAGGGTGCGGCTGCTCCAGCAGTCGCACAGTTTCCTGTGGAGACAGCGGCGTGGGTTCGCGGCCAGTCTGAGGAACGTTCATACGCGGGCGTTAGCTTCCCTTCGCTTCAAAGCGCAGGCGCTCATCGTCGGTGGCCTGCGCCACAATCGTATCGCCCGGCTGGAACGTATCTTCGACAATCCGGGCGCTCAACTGGCGTGTCAGCAGGCGTTCGATGGCGCGGCGCAGCGGTCGCGCCCCGTTCACCGGGTCGTAGCCCTTTTGCAGAATCAGATCGCGGGCGCTGTCGGCCAGTTCGAGTTTCAGCTTTTGACCGGCCAGCCGTTCATGCAGTTCTTCCAGTTGCAGGTCAAGGATTTTGCTCATCGCGTCGCGGTTGAGCGCGCGGAAGGTGATCACCTCGTCTACCCGGTTCAGGAATTCCGGGCGGAAGAAGCGGCTGAGGTGCGCCGAATAATCCGGCAGCGCCTGCTCGTCGCGCGGGGTGAAACCCAGCGCCTTACCGGTATCCTCCGTGCCAATGTTGCTGGTCATGATGAAGACGGAATGGCGCGCGTCCACATGGCGGCCATGCGCGTCGCTCAGACGGCCTTCGTCAAACACCTGCAAAAAGATGTCAAACACTTCCGGCGCGGCTTTCTCCACTTCATCCAGCAGCACGACGCTGTACGGGCGGCGGCGCAGGCTGTCGGTTAGCTGGCCGCCGCGCTGTGTGTCCTTGTAACCGGGCGGCGCGCCGATCAGCCGGGCGACGGTGTGCGAGTCGTGGAACTCCGACATATCCAGCCGGATCATGGCGTCGTCGCTGCCGAACAGGAAATTCGCCAGCGCCCGCGCCAGTTCGGTTTTGCCCACGCCGGACGGCCCCAGGAACAGAAACACCCCCACCGGGCGGTCGGGGTCGCCCAGGCCGGCGCGCGCGGTTTTAATCGCTTCGGCCACTGTCTGCACCGCTTCCGTTTGCCCGATCACCCGTTTCGACAGCGCCTCTTCGATGCCCGCCAGCCGGCGTTTTTCGTCCTTCGTCAGTTCGGTGATGGGAATGCCCGTCCAGTCAGACAGCACGCTGGCGATATTTTCCACCCGCACGTCGGAGACCGGCACGTACTCTTCATCCGGCGAAATGGTGCGAATCGTGACGCGGGTGCAGGCTTCGTCCAGCAGATCCAGCGCCTTGTCCGGCAGGCGGCGGTCGGGCAGGTAGCGCACCGACAGGCGCACGGCGGCTTCCAGCGCCTCTGGCCGGATATTCACGCCGTGATGCTCTTCCAGTTTTTTGCGCTGCCCGGCCAAAATGGCGAGGGTATCCTCCTCGCTCGGTTCTTCAATGTCAATCGTGCGGAAGCGGCGGTCGAGCGCCGGGTCCTGCGCGATGGCGCGGCGGTATTCCTCATGGGTGGTCGCGCCGATGCAGACCAGTTCGCCGCGCGCCAGCGCCGGTTTGAGGATGTTGGCGGCGTCCAGGTTGCTGTCAATCGTATCACCCGCGCCCACAATCGTATGGATTTCATCAATGAACAGGATGACCGTTCCGGCATTCTTGATCTCGTCCACAATGCCGATCAGGCGTTCCTCGAACTGCCCGCGCAGGCTGGTTCCCGCTACCAGCGTGCCGATTTCAATCTGCACGATGCGGCGGTTGAGCATGGAACGCGGCGCGGTGCCTTCGTGGATGGCATACGCCAGCCCTTCGACGACGGCGGTTTTGCCCACACCGGCGTCACCCAGCAGCAGCGGGTTGTTCTTTTTGCGGCGGGCCAGTGTGCGCGCCAGCGCGCGGATTTCCCGTTCGCGGGCGATAGCCGGGCCAATCTTGCCGGCGGCGGCTTGCGCGGTCAGGTCGCGCCCGTATTTATCCAGCAGCGGCGTGGGAACACGCACCCCACTGTGCGAGACTTCTGACGAAAACGCATCCGACTCGATGAAGTTGTCGAAGGCGAAATCATCATCCACGTTCGGAAAGCTGAACGGGTTGTCGGCCAGCAGGTCGGGCGGCTGGTCATGAAGCTGCGCTTCCAGCAGCAGGCGTTGCAGCCACAGGTTGAGGTCAAAGCCCATGTCCAGTAGTTTGCGGATCGGGATGCTTTCGCCTTCCTGTAAAATTGCCATCAGCAGGTGGGCTTCGTCAATTTCGTCGCCCGCGTCTTCGTCGCGTTCGGCCAGGAAGATCGCCAGCGCCAGAATCATTTCGGTGCGCGGCGTAAGCGGCAGCACCTGATCGAATTTGCTGTCGCCGGTGCCGATCTCGCGGCGGATCTCGTTCCGCACCTGGCGCGGGCTGAAACCGGCGCGTTTGAGCAGGCGCGCGGTCGGGCCGTCATCGCTGCGGGTGCAGGCCATAAACAGGTGTTCCACGCCGATGTAATTGTGCCCCTGCCGCCGGGCTTCTTCGGCTGCCTGCGCCAGCAGGGAAGCGCAGCGTTCGCGTAGTTCTTTTTCAGGAATGTCCGGTGAGGGAGTCAAGCTCACAGTTGTCCTTTTTTTGTGCTGAACCGGTGTGACCACCGACTAGTATACCGCAAATATGCTCAACAAAAACGCTGCCGGTTTGACCGTTATTTTTTCATGAATTTGTTCAGGCTTAATTCGGCAATCGCCCTGTTTAGGTATACCATTAAACCAGCCAACTGTGTCGCTTCTGGCCGGAAAATGGGATTATGGCAACAACGAACGATCCGATCATCGGTAAAAAACTCGGCAATTACAACGTGGTCGAGCTGTTGGGGAAGGGCGGCATGGCGCGGGTGTACCGGGGCTATGATGCCAAACTCAACCGCTATGCTGCCGTCAAGGTGTTTGAGGCGCATCTCATCGCGGAACACGAGCAGGATGAGTACAGCCGCCGCTTTGAAAACGAAGCCCGCGCGATTGCCCGGCTGCGGCATCCAAACATCGTTGGTGTGTACCAGTTCGACCAGGTAGGCACGATTTATTACATGGCGATGGAGTACGTGGAAGGCCGCGACCTGCGCCATCTGCTGCGCAACCACGCCAAGAACAACACCCGCATGGCCTACGCCGAAATCGTGCGGGTGATGCAGGACATTGGCGGGGCGCTGGACTATGCCCATCAGGAAGCGGTCATCCACCGCGACGTGAAACCCTCGAATATTATGGTCACTTCTGCCGGGAAGTCGGTGCTGACTGACTTCGGCCTGGCCCTGAGCGTGCCGGAGGGCACGCAGGGTATGACGTTTGGCAGCGCGCATTACATCGCGCCGGAGCAGGCGGTATCGTCGGCGCAGGCCGTCCCGCAGAGCGTTCTGTACTCGCTGGGCATCGTGCTGTATGAGATGCTGACCAACCGCGTGCCGTTCAACGACCCGGCAGCGATGGTGGTCGCGTTGAAACACATCAGCGAAGAACCGCCGCCGCCCAGCCGTTTCAACCCGAATCTGTCCCAGGCGATTGACCATGTGGTGCTGAAAGCTCTGGCGAAACAACCCGATCAGCGGTTTCCGTCCGGTCAGGCGATGGCCGAGGCGCTGTCGGTAGCGGTCGCCAATGCGAGTGATCTCGATACGGACAATGAGGCGGATCTGCTGTCCGTGTGGGATGTGCCGTCGAAACCGTCGGCTTTATCCTCGCCGTCGCGGTCAACCGTGACACCCGCCGCCAGCGACTCCCTGAATATCAGCACCGTGCGCCAGCCGCAGCCCACCGCCGAAACCACCGACGCGCCGACCGCGACCGGCAGCCTGTCCAGGCCATCACTGCCACAGCCGCCGCTGATTACGCCCATCCCCGCCCCGGCCAAACGCCCTGTCTGGCCGGCGGCGCTGGCCGCGCTGGGGGTGACGGCGCTGGTGGCGGCGATTGTGCTGGTCGTGGCGACCCTGAACAGCGGCAGCGCCACGCCCACGCCGCCGGCGGTGGCTGCCGCCGCGACGAATACGCCATCCGCGTTGATGGGGCTGGCGGCGACCGAGGAGGCCACGCCGCGCCCGGCGGTCGCCACCGCAACCCGCAAGCCGACCAGCAGCAAATTGACACTCACGCCGTCCGCTACCGCCGAAGCCGAACCGACAGCGACACCCGAAACGACCGCTGAGACCATCCCGGAAACGACCCCAGCGGCGGTCAGCACGGGTGAAACCGCCGTACTGCTGCGGTACGACGAAACCTCGCTGGTGCTGCTCAATCGTTCGTCGCAGCCGGTAGATGTGAGCGGCCTGACGTTCGTCCAGATCAGGCCTAATGGCTCAACCCTGGAATTTGAAACGGCGCGCTGGTCGGGCGGCAACCGGCCAACGACGGCGCTGCCGGCGGGAGAGTGTTTCCAGGTGCAGCGCAACGATATTGCCCAACTCGATAAACCCGATTTTTGCGATCTACAGTCGTGGTCGCGGGTGTCATTCCCGCGCTGGTTCTGGCGCAGTGATGATACCGCCGCCACATTCGAGGTGCGGCGGGGCGATACGGTACTGGCGACCTGCGCGGTCAGTGCCGGGGAATGCGCGCTGGAGCCGGGCGAATAACGGCATAACGCTGTGTACAACGTAAGACAGATGTAAGGGCGCACCACCGTGCGCTCTTATGGTTCTGCCGGCGTGGCAGCCAGTGTGACCGTTGGCTGCGGGGTGAGGTCGGCGGCATCACGCGGGGTGCTGATAATGCTCAGGACGAACAGCACGACCGCCGCGATAATGACCACCGCCGCCGGAACGAGCCAGCGCCTGAACGCACGCGGCACGCCGGACGCCGGTTTTCCGACGCTGGTTTGTGACAGCCGCGCGTTGTCCAGCAGCCAGGTCTGCATCAGGCCGGCGGCGATCCGAACCGGCGCGCCGGTCACAAGCTCGCGGTACTCCAGGCTGCGGAGCGCGGCGTTAATGGCCGTGCCGTCCAGCAGATAATCGGTTTCCACGAACCAGGTTTCCAGCGCCCGCGTCGTGATCGGCGTCAGAGGGTCGGCGTACAGCAGGCTGGTGATGGCCGTCAGCACCAGCCGTTCATTCTGATTCAGGCTCAGCCACAGGTGTTTGAATTCGTCGTTGCTGGCAGTGTACAGGCCGGGCAGCAGTTGTCTGACATCATCCGCCGTCAGCGGGCTGCGCTGCGTGTCTTCGTGCCACTGGAACAACCGCTGGCCGGCGCGCTGGAGCAGGCGCGGTTGGCCGCCGGTCGCGGCATGGACGGCTGCCGCCGCTTCATCTGTCACCGTGTAGTGATCGCTCACCGGGCTGCGCAGCAGATCCGTCGTGTCGTCGGGCGTCAGATTTGCCAGCCGGTGGACGGCGGTCAGCGTCGCCAGCGGGCTTAAACGCGGCAGGTCGGCTTCGGCGGTGGTATCCAGCGTCAGCACCAGACCAAGCTGGGGGTGAGTGTCCAGCAGTTCCCGCAGGAAGCTAAACGTATCATCCGGCAGCCGGCCATCGGCGATGGCGTGCAGCAGTTCGTCGGCGTCGTCCAGCAGATAGACCAACTGGCGCTGCCGCCGGATGACGCCCAGTATATCCGGCAGATATTCGCTGGCGAACCACAGCCGCGTGTTATCGGTCGTGGGTGGTTTGTCTACCAGCCGCGCCAGCGAAAAATTCTGCTCCACCAGCGCCACGTTGGTGCGGCGGGACAGCGCCTTTAACCAGGCCGCTTCGCTGTCCAGCGGCAGTTGGTGCAGCGGTACATAAACGCTGACAAACGACTCATCAAAGAAAGGGTGAAAGTGATGCAGCAGCGCCGTTTTGCCGCTGTGCCGCCGGCCCAGGATCACCGCCGTATCGGTGTTGGCCGGATCGGTCAGCAGCCGGTACAGGTGCTCAAACGCTTTCTGCCGTCCGGCAAACGGGACAAACGGCAGCGCCGCCTCATCCGGGGCGGGGTCATACGGGTTGACCGGACGTGTTTCGGTCATGGTGATGATCTCGATTGACTTATATAGTGTGTTGACAGTATAACATCTGGCGGCCTATCCGGCTTGAGAGTACACTGGCACGGTTGGCGTCGCCGCCAGGATGAGGTTGTCACTATGATACAACGGATGTTTCGTCCCCCGCTGCCCGGCGGAAAACTCTTTGGTCGCAATGATGCCGTTATCCTGTTCATGACAGGCATTGTCATTTATCTGGGAGTACGGCTGGCACTGGACGCCCCGGAGACCATCCAGGGGCCGGATATTATCCTTGAACCCGCCGCGCTGCCGTATTATGCCCTGCAGTCGTTGGGCCGGATGCTGGTTGCCTATCTGCTGTCCTTGATCTTTTCCCTCATTTATGGTTACAGCGCGGCGCGCCGCCCTGGCGCTGACCGCTGGTTGATGCCGATTCTGGATGTATTGCAGTCCGTTCCCATTCTGTCGTTCCTGCCGGTGGTGCTGCTCAGCCTGACGGCCATACTGCCGCAGTGGCTGGCGGTCGAACTGGCAGCGATCATTCTGATTTTTACCAGTCAGGCGTGGAACCTTACCTTCAGTTTTTACCAGTCTATGATTACCCTGCCGCGTGAACTGCGCGAAGCTGCTGCCGTTTTTCGCCTCAGCGCATGGCTGCGTTTCCGCACGATAGAACTGCCGTTTTCGGCGCTGGGGTTGATCTGGAACAGCGTCATGTCGTGGGCCGGCGGCTGGTTCTTCCTGATGGCGGCGGAAATCTTTACGCTGGGCAGCAAGGACTTTCGTCTGCCGGGGCTGGGTGCTTATTTGCAGACCGCCGCCAACGAAGGGGATACGTCGGCGCTGATATATGGTATAACGGCGCTGGTGCTGGTCATCGTCCTGCTTGACCAGCTTGTCTGGCGTCCGCTGCTGGCCTGGGCTGAGCGATTCAAAGTATCGCAGGTGGAAAACGACCAACCTGCGACTTCGTGGTTTTATGATGTGCTGCGGCGGTCGCGCCTGATTGACAGCCTGATCGCGCGGCTGTTTGCCCCCCTTCAGCGGGCTGTCAATAACTGGCTGAACCGCCCCCCGGCAGTCGTCGCCAGTCTGGAAGGCGCTGAAACCGATGCGCCGCCTTCGCTGCGGCGGCGGCTGTGGCGCTGGTTAATCTACGGTGTCGTGGTGGTCGGGGTGGCGGTGCTGGCATCGGAGGCGGTGCAAATGCTGCTGGCGCTGCCGGGGGATGCGCCGGTGGAAATCGCGGTGGGCGCGCTGGCGACGTTTCTGCGAGTGTCGCTGGCAGTGACGGTTGCCCTGCTGTGGACGATTCCGGTGGGGGTGCTGATCGGCACCAATGACCGCGCCGCCAGATTATTGCAGCCGGTCGTGCAGATTTTTGCGGCCATCCCGGCGACGGCCCTGTTTCCGGTGCTGCTGCTGGGGCTGTTGAATCTGCCGGCGGGCGCGAACATCGCTGCTGTGCTGCTGATGCTGCTGGGCACGCAGTGGTATCTGCTGTTTAACGTGATTGCGGGCGCTTCGGCCATCCCGCAGGATTTGAAGTATACCAGCGCCCTGCTGGGACTGAAACGCTGGCGGCGCTGGCGCACCCTGATTTTACCGGCGCTGTTCCCGTATGTGATCACTGGTCTGATTACCGCCAGCGGCGGCGCGTGGAACGCCAGCATCGTGGCCGAATATACCCATTTCGGCGGCGAGACGCATCAGGTAGTCGGGCTGGGGGCACTCATCACGGATGCCACCGCCAGGGGCGATTATCCGATGCTGCTGGCGTCTACGCTCACGATGATCACGATTGTGGTGCTGGTGAACCGCCTGGTCTGGCGGCGGTTGTACCGGCTGGCAGAATATCGCTACCGGATGGATCAGTAAAAAACGCCGCGTCAAGGCGATCTGTGTCTGTGATGGGAAGAAACGAGGTGTCGTTATGATGACCACTACCCGCGAAAGTCTGCTGCGGCTTGAACAGGTTACCCGCGCTTACGGGCTGGGTGAGCGCCGGTTTATCGCGGTGCAGGATATAAATCTGGAAGTTTTCGCCGGCGAATTTGTGGCGCTGCTTGGCCCGTCCGGCTGTGGCAAAAGCACGCTGCTGCGTATGATTACCGGTCTGATCGCGCCGACCGAAGGCGCGATTTATTATCGCGGCGAACGGGTGCGCGGGGTGAATCGTTATGCGACGATGGTGTTTCAGAGTTTTGCGCTGTATCCCTGGTTAAGCGTCCGGGATAACGTGGCACTGGCGCTCGAAGCGCGCGGTACGCCCTCGGATGAACGGAACAGCCGGGCGGAAAAGCTGATAGACCTGGTTGGGATGGATGGTTTTGAGTCCGCTTACCCGCGTGAGCTTTCCGGCGGAATGCGCCAGAAGGTCGGTTTTGCGCGGGCGCTGGCGGTTGAGCCGGAACTGCTGTGCCTGGATGAACCCTTCTCGGCGCTGGACGTATTGAGTGCCGAAGCCCTGCGCGGCGAACTGATGGAGTTGTGGACGGGCGGTCAACTACCGATCAAAGCGGTGCTGATGGTCAGCCATAATATTGAGGAAGCGATCATGATGGCCGACCGCATTATCGTCATGGGTACGCAGCCCGGCCATATTGTCACTGAGTTTGCCGTTCAACTGCCGCACCCGCGCCGGCGTAAGGATGTGGCGTTTGAGGCGCTGGTAGACCGGATTTACGGCACTATCGCCGGCCATACGGAACCGGAAGCGACCGAGATTGGCACCGCGCCGGGCACGCCGGGGCCGACCCGCCTCTTGCCCGATTCCTCTGTGCCAGCCCTGGCCGGTATGCTCGAACACATTAATCAGGGGCGGGGCCGCCACGACCTGTATAAACTCGATGAAGAACTGGGTGTGGAGATGGATGTGCTGCTGCAAACCGTCGAAATGGCGGAAATGCTAGGTTTTGCACAGGTCGCGTCGGGTGATATTCAGATCACGCCGTTGGGCCAGACGTTTGCCGAAGCCTCTATCCTCACGCGCAAGGAAATCTTTGCCAGCCGCGTGCGGCGGCTGCCCATGATTCAGTGGGTCATGAACATGCTGAGTGTCGCGCCGGATCATGTCTTGCCCTGGAAAGTATTCCATACGGCTTTGTCGCTGGAGTTTCCGGCGGACATGGCCGAACAGCAGTTGGATGTTGCCATCGGCTGGGGCCGGTACGCCGAACTGATTGACTATGATGACCGGGACGAAACCCTGAGTCTCGATCCATCGCAGGGGCGGGCGATGGCTTCGGCATAAATCCGGCTGAAGTCGGTTATTCTTTATCCCTGGCTGCTCCGATATAATGTCGGATATTCCAGAATCAGCGATAGGGGTTGAATAGATGACGACACCAGCTCCCCGCGCTTTAGCCCTGGTGGGGATGCCGGGCGCGGGTAAGACATTATGTGCCAGACATCTGGAACAGCGGGGGTTCTACCAGTTCCGGTTTGGCAGCATTGTTGTAAACGAAGTCACGCGGCGCGGCTGGCCGATCACGCCGGAAAATGAGCGTATCGTGCGCGAGGAGTTCCGGCACGACGAAGGCATGGACGCCATCGCGCGGCGTGCGCTGCCGCACCTGCGGGCGGCGCTGGCCGACCATGCCAGCATCGTGATTGACGGATTGTACAGCTTCAGTGAATACAAAACGCTGCGGCTGGAGTTGGGCGCGGAGATGGTGGTGGTGGCCGTCGTTAGCTCGCGTGACCGCCGCTACCGCCGCCTGACCGAACGCGCCGACCGCCCCTTAACGCCGGACGAAGCTGAGCGCCGCGACCATCAGGAAATCGAAACGCTGGAAAAAGGCGGGCCGATTGCGATTGCCGACTACACCCTGCTGAACGACAACCAGCCGCAGGATTTACTGGCGCGGCTCGATGCGCTGGTGGACTCGCTGGGGCTGAAACCGTAACGCTGGCTGCTGATAGCTCGCCAAATAATCCGTCATTCCGCAGGGACGACCACATCGGGTTGTCCCTGCATTGTCAGGTTCATTGATGAATGTTCAACAGCGGGTTCCCCGCACGTTACCCTTTTAGCTGTTTGAGCTGGCTGCTGAGGAACGCGACGGCGGCGCTGGTGGTCAGGTCGCTGACATCCGAGATGTGTTTCTCCGGCGGGCAGCCATCCAGCGCGCGCAGGGCTTCCTCCCAGGTGCGGCGGGCGCGGGCGATCTCCCCGACTTCAGTGTAGAGATGCCCCAGGATCATGGCGGCCAGCGTATGACCGCGCTGGCAGTACAGTGCCGCGCGCAGCGATTCCCGCGCCGAATCCAGCCGTCCCGCTTCCAGATGCAGCAGCCCGCGTAAATAGTGCGCGTCAGCTTGCAGCGGGTCGAGCCGCAGCGCCATGTCCAGATGCAGATGCGCTTCCGGGATGGCCTGCCGGTTGGCGAAGATGCTGCCTAACAAAACGTGGGCGGCGGCAAAGGTCGGGGTCTGTTCCAGGATGGCTGATAGAATACGGTCGGCTACATCGTAATCCTTAACGCGCAGGGCGCGTACCGCGTCGGCGTAGGTTGGCGGCGCGGCAGGGGCTTCGATTGCCGCCGTCGAAGGCAGCGGGCCGGTGTGCCGCCGGGCGGTGATGCCAGGTTCGAGCGGCTTCTGATAGGCCACCACGTCCGGGAAAATATGCGTCGTCCAGCGGTCGCGCTGAAACCGCAGCGTTTCGGCCTGTCCCAGCAGCAGCCAGCCGCCGGGCGCGAGCGCGTCGTAGAACATGCTCTCGACCTGCTTCACGGCGCTGGCCTCGAAGTAAATCAGCACGTTGCAGCAGAAGATCACATCAAAGGGCAGCGGCGGCGGCGTGCTTAACAGATTGCCCTGCCGGAACGATACCAGCCGCCGCAGCGCCGGTTTTAACTGCAAACCGGCCGGCGTCGAGTCAAAATACCGCGCCTGAAACTCGGTGCTGGTATGCCGGAAGGCCCAGCGGCGGTACACGGCCCGCTGCGCCGCTTGCAGCGCGGTCAGATTCACATCCGTACCGATGACCTGCACCACCCACCGCGCCATATCCGGCAGATATTCATGCAGCGTGATCGCCAGCGAATACGGTTCTTCGCCGGTCGCGCAGCCCGCGCTCCATAAATTCAGACGGGGTGGGGACTGGCGGCGGCGTTGCGGAATGAGGTTGGGTAAGATATAGTTTTTGAGCAGTTGGAAATAGGGTTGGTAGCGGAAAAAATACGTTTCGCCAATCGCCAGCGCGTGCAGCAGTTTTTGCCAGGCGGGCGCGGTTTCCGGGGTGTCGTGCAGGGTTTGTACCAGGCGCGGCAGATGACCCTGCGCGAGATCCATCAGGATCGCTTCCAGGTTGGCATTGAACTGGGCGCTGGCGGCGAGGCCGGTTCGTGTCTCGATCAACGCGCTGGCTTGCTGAATGTATGGATTGTTCGTCAAGATTGGCATACAAACTTGTAACGGGCGTGCGCTGCTTATCCTCATTATAATACTTAAACATACTACGCTTCGCATGAGGAGAATTAATCTTGTTCCGCTTCCTCAAAGCGTTTCTGATTTTGGTCTGTATGAGTCTGGTTTTATCCGGGGCGCTGGCGCAGCCGGCGCTGCTGGCGGTTGGCGACCCGCCGGTTGCGGCGCTGATCACCGTGTCAGCCCCGGATCGAACCGGTCTGGTCACGATTACCGGCGCGCCGGGGGCGGTCTTCCCTGCCGCGCAGGTCTCCATTCGTAATCTGTATACGGAAGATGTGGTTTACACGCAGGCCACCATCAATGGCAGTTTTACGGCCACGCTCTACGGGCCGGGCAATACGCCGTTCTGGATCAGCCCCGCGCCCAGCATCCCCAACACTCTACGTAATATCCCCGGTTCGCTGCCCGGTGGCCCCGGCACGATCATTTACGGCCCCTTCCCGGAGACCCCGCAGCCGGATACCATCACCCAGCTTCAGGTAGATGGCCGCCTGTCCGACTGGGAAGCCCGGTATGCCGACGCTGAAATTATGCCGGGTACGGTCTACGCGCTGGTCAATCAGGATGCGCTGTTTGTTGGCTACGCGGGTGATGTGCCGCCGGATTACAACCGGCTGGCGCTGACCTTTACGCTGGACGGCGCGCTGTACACCCTGACGTTTGACCCGCGCCAGGAACAGGCGGCGGTGCTGCGCCGGGTGCAGCCCAACGCGGCGGAACTGGGCACGCTGGTCATCGGCGCGAGCCAGCAGGGGAATATTATTGAA
>JARKOK010000168.1 GCA_029975765.1 Aggregatilineales bacterium | reverse complement strand
TTACCCGCCTGACGGCCAATCGTCGCGGTTGCGCCTTCGGTCAGCACAAATTCCTGCACGACACCGGTTTGGGGGTGACGCCAGGTGATTTTTGCCAGACTCAGCGGTGAAGTTGTCATGCCGTTTTTTGCGCGTTGTTTGGAAAAGCCTGATTTGATTGTACATCGTTCAGGTTATTCCACAAGCGTAAGAAGCGGCGGTTACTCCTGACGAACTTTGCCGATGGGTTTATATTCCCACGACGCGCCAAATTCAGCCTTGGCTTCCGAGCGGGACATCACCTTCAACTCGGCGTTGTCATAGTTAAACGCGCCGGTGAAAGCCCGGCGGGCTTCCAGCTCGGCTTCGGCGGCGGCGCGGGTATCATGTTTGCTGACGACGCGCCAGATGTTTTCGTAGTCCCGGCGCACACATACACAGTAATATTCCGCGCTGGATTTTTTACTCATACCATCCTCACTTACTTCCCGCCAAAAACAAAGCAGCGCAAGGGTCGCTTGCGCTGCTCGATGTTGTCAATGAGCCAGCTTTAGTAGCGGTTGCGGCGGTCGCCGCCACCACCGAAACGATTGTCACGGCGCGGGCCGCGATCCCCACCGCCGCGATCTTCACGCGGGCGGGCTTCGTTCACGGTCAGCGCGCGCTGGTCGAGCGTGTAGCCGTTAAACTTCTTGATCGCTTCCTGCGCGCCTTCTTCGGTCGCCATTTCGACGAACCCGAAACCGCGCGGACGGCCCGTATCGCGGTCGGTGACGAGTGACACATCGGTCACTTCGCCGGCCTGGGCGAACAGCTCACGAATCTGTTCCTGGGTCGCGCCATAGGACAGATTGCCAACATACAACTTCTTAGCCATGTGTGTGAAAACTCCTGCATGGTCAAACCAGACGAATGATAGAGTAAGAAGAAGCTGACGTGGCGAAAATACCTGGAAGCGACTGAACACAAAACTCGAGACGCGGAAGTATTTGACCAAGGCTGTCGTGTACCCTATCACCACTGATTATCGCATAGGTTACAACAAATGTAAACACCGAATTGGCGTATTTTTGACAGGACATTCTTACCAGCCGGGCGACCATCGAAGGCCGCCCGGCGGCGTGAGGGCCGGTTTTATCCCGGCTGGATCGTGCCGCTCTCGCTGGTGCGGCGCTGCACTTCTGGCGAGCCGAAGTAGGTGATCGTGGCGCTGCTGGCCGCCGTCGCGTTCAGCAGGCCGCTGACGCTGACGGTTACGCTGCTGGAGCCGCTCGCGTTGGCCGTTACCGCCTGGCTGTTCAACGGCTGAGCCTTATAGGCGCTGGAGGATCGGGTCGTGATATCCTGCGTCGTGACCGTCCCGCTCAGGCTGACGCTGGCCGAACCGTCCAGCGTCGCGGTGATGGTCGCCGCCGTCAGCGACCGGATGTTGACCGACGCGGAATTGTCGGCATTCACCGTCAGCATCGGGCTGTTGACCAGATCGGCGGTGAGCGTGCCGGCATTGGTCACCCGCAGTTCAAACCGGTCGCTGGCGGCCAGCGTACCCAGCGTCACGGCAGCCGAGCCGGCCACCGTCAGATTGAAACTGGCCGTATCGAGGCTGTCCAGTTTGACGGTAGTCGCGTCCAGTGCCGCCAGCGATTCCAGGTCTTTGACCGTCAGCCGGAAAATGACCGGTTTAGTCGCGCTGTAGCTGCTGTTGGGTTTGGTCGCCAGGATCAGCTTACCCTCGCTGATGGTGTTGGTCAGCAGCGGCAGAAGGTTGTCCTCGGCTTCCAGCGTCAGCGCGTTCGTGTCACCGACTGTCACGATCAGTTCGGCGCTGCCGCGCAGTTCGACCGCCGTGAACGCGCCGTTGAGGTCGCGGGTTTCCGTCTTAACAACGCCTGACCCGGTCAGGATGTTCGAGTTGATCGTGGTCGTGCCGCCGCAGGCCGCCGCCAGCAGCGCCAGAACGACCAGTCCGAGGATGATGCGTGATTTAACCATGCGTATGAGTCCCCCTTGTTGTGGTGCAGTTCATCACTGAATACGCGCGGCAGGCGGAAAAGTTGCGTTTCAGCCAACGCGAAACGCCTCTCCGCGTTACAATTTGTGTGATGTATCCGGTTGCAATCGAAAGTGTGACGTGATGGAACCGCTCGACTCCCATATTTCCACCCACGATGACCGTTTCCGTGCCAACGCGGCCCACAACCGCGCGCTGGCTACCGAACTGCGTGACCGGCTGGCGCTGGTGCGGCAGGGCGGCGCGGCAAAGGATCAGCAGCGCCACCGCGATCAGGGCAAGCTGTTCGTGCGCGACCGGATTGACCTGCTCCTTGACGCCGGCGCGCCCTTCCTCGAACTGTCACCGCTGGCCGCGTGGGAGCTGTACGATGGTGACGCGCCGGGAGCGGGTATCGTCACCGGCATCGGGCGGGTGAGCGGGCAGGAATGCCTGATCGTCGCCAACGACGCGACGGTGAAGGGCGGCACATACTTTCCCATGACGGTTAAAAAACATCTGCGGGCGCAGCAGGTGGCGCTGGACAATCACCTGCCGTGTATTTATCTGGTGGACAGCGGCGGCGCGTTCCTGCCGATGCAGGACGAGGTGTTCCCGGACGCCGACGACTTCGGGCGCATCTTCTACAACCAGGCGATCATGAGTGCGGCGGGTATCCCGCAGATCAGCGCGGTAATGGGAAGCTGCACGGCGGGCGGCGCGTATGTGCCGGCTATGTCCGATGAAACGGTGATTGTGAAGGGCACAGGCACGATTTTCCTGGGCGGGCCGCCGCTGGTGAAAGCCGCGACCGGCGAGGAAGTCACCGCCGAAGAACTGGGCGGCGCCTACGTTCACACGCATATTTCCGGCGTGGCCGACCATTTTGCCGAGGACGACGCCCACGCGCTGGAGATCGTGCGCGGGATTGTGGACACTTTGAATCGCACCGTAGGGACGAGGCATGTCTCGTCCCTACAAATGGATATTCGCACACAGGAAGAACCGCTGTACGACCCCGCCGAATTGTACGGCATCATCCCGGCGACCTTCCGCGAAAGTTACGACGCCCGCGAAGTGATCGCGCGGCTGGTGGATGGCAGCCGCTTCCGCGAATTTAAGGCCGACTACGGTACGACGCTGGTGACGGGCTTCGCGCGCATCGAAGGTTATCCGGTGGGCATCATCGCCAACAACGGCGTGTTATTCAGCGAGAGCGCGCTCAAAGGGACTCACTTCATCGAACTGTGTACGGCGCGGAACATCCCCCTGCTGTTTTTGCAGAACATCACTGGCTTCATGGTGGGTAAGGAATACGAGCAGCGCGGCATCGCCAAGGATGGCGCGAAGCTGGTTCACGCCGTCGCCAACGCCAGAGTGCCCAAATTGACCGTCATCATCGGCGGCAGTTTTGGTGCGGGCAATTACGGTATGTGCGGGCGCGCCTACGCGCCGCGTTTCCTGTGGATGTGGCCGAACGCACGCATCAGCGTGATGGGCGGCGAGCAGGCCGCCAACGTGCTGCTGACGATCAAACGCGACCAGTTGGCGCGGCAGGGCAAACCCGATATGCCCGACGCCGAGCAGGCCGCGTTTAAGCAGCCGATTCTGGATAAATACGAACGCGAGGG
>JARKOK010000150.1 GCA_029975765.1 Aggregatilineales bacterium | reverse complement strand
GCCAGCAGCCGCCCCTGATTGATGACGGCCACGCGGTCGCACAACCGCTGCGCTTCTTCCAGATTGTGCGTGCACAGAAAGACGGTGCGCCCGTCCTGGCGGCTCAGTTCTTCGATCAGCGTCGTCACCTGCCGCGCGGCTTCCGGGTCCAGGCCGGCGGTGGGTTCGTCGAAGAACAGCAGCGGCGGCTGGTGAATCAACGTGCGCGCCAGCGCGAGGCGCTGTTTCATGCCCTTGCTGAATCCCCCGGCTCGGTCGCCGGCCCGGTCGGCCAGCCCGAAGCGGTCAAGCAGATCGTTCACCCGGCGCGGCAGTTCGTCCTCTGGCACGCCGTACAGGGTGCCAAAAAACGTCAGATTGTCACGGGCGGTCAGGCGTTCGTACAGTGCCGGCGTTTCGGTCAGCACGCCGGTGCGGCGGCGCACCTCGTCGCCCTGCGTGGTAGGATCGAGGCCAAACACCCGCGCATCACCGCCGGTCGGTTCGATCAGACCGTTCAGCAGCCGTACCAGCGTGGTTTTACCCGCGCCGTTCGGCCCCAGCAGCCCGAAAACTTCGCCAGCGGCGATGCTGAACGATACACCGTTCACCGCGCGCACCGTGCCAAACTGGCGCATGAGATTATCAGCCTGGATAGCAGTCGTCATGGAAATTCCCCCTTTGAGCGGCTCGCCGGACACGAGTCGCGCTCGCTAGAATTCGCGGTGATTGACCGGTCCGTCTGCGATTGAACGCAGCGGCAGCTTACGGTGGTAGGTCGTCGTCCGGCAGCACGATAAGGCTGAAGAGGCGGCGCTGCCGTTCCGGCGAGGGTTCAGTGGTCAGATACGGCAGCAGCAGTTCGGACAGCCGCTTGCCAAATTCAAGAAATTCGGCATCGCTTAAGTACACCGGATATTTCTGGAAACCCACCCCATCCGCCGCCGGGTTTATGGCCTCACGGTGGTTCAGGTAGCGGGCGAAGTCGCCCAGCAGTGTGACCACAAACCCCGTGAAAAGCTGCATGTAATCATCCTTATCCATCTCCGCTACATCGGCGGCGCTCAGATACCCCGCGCCGGGGCCGGCCAGCGCGTACACCTTTTCCACCGTGCCGCGCACCGGATGGCGTTCGACGACGGCCAGCACGCCCCCGGCGGCCATCGCGTTCAGGTGGCGGTACAGGGTGGCCGGCGCCACATCGGCCAGCGCCGCCGCCAGTTGGCGCGCCGTCATCTGCCGTCCGGCCAGCGCCAGAATGACCCGCATACGTACCGGATGAAGGATGAGATCAGCTTTGGGTGTGGGCATAATACCTGTTCCTATTCCCAATCTTGATTATATTCTCAATTTTGAGAATGTCAAGCGGGAAACCAGAACCGGTCGCCCCATCGTTTCGACTCAAAACGCGCACCTGACGTTATAATCAGTCCATACACTTGCGAGTTTGAGCATCACCTATGTTTGAGTTGGGCTATCGTTTGCCCGTCCCCGGACTGCCGCTGCTGCACGTCAGCCGCCAGACATGGTAGTTACGCGGCCAGAAAGTCCAGCAGGTCGCCGTGAAAAGCGTCATTCGCCTCTAACATCGGGATATGGCCGGTGTCCGGGTAGGTTTTCCAGGTCACATCAGGGAAAATCCCGCGCAGCCGTTCGCCTACTTCCAGCGGCACGATGCGGTCAGCCTCGCCCCATTGCAGCAGCACCGGAGTTTTCACCTGCGCCAGCGCCTCCAGTTCCGGTTTGTCCCAACGTGTGTCGCGGGCGAAGGCCAGCAGCCCCGCTTCCCAGCCGGTAAGCTGCAAAAACCGGGCATTACGCGCGGCCATTTCTGGCGTCATTGAATCAGGGTTGTTGACCGCCTGACCGAGCATGTTGCGTGCCAGCGGGCCGTTAAACATCGCCCGCAGCGCCAGCCGCGCCACCGGCGACTTGGGGTCGGATTCAACCAGGAAACTGAAGGTACGCCCCACCGCCGTATCCGCCGTCCCGCTGTCGGCGTTCAGGCCCACCGCGCCCGCCACCAGCACCAGTCTGGTGACACGCTCCGGGTAGGCCAGCGCGAACTGGCTGACGACCGCGCCGCCCGCGCTGTGTCCGATCAGCGCCGCCTGCTCGATGCCGAGTTCATCCATCAGCGCGGCAGTCAGCGCGGCCTGGGCTTCCAGCGAATAATCAAGTTCCGGGCGCTTGTCCGACAGGCCGAACGGCGGGCGGTCAAAGGCGATGGTGCGGTAGCCCGCGTTTCCCAGAATGTGCAGGGTCGCGTCCCAGTTTGACGACGAGCCGAGGAAACCGTGCAGCAGCAGCACTGGTGGGCCGTCCGCCGGGCCTACCTCCCGGTAATACACCGAAATTCCGTCCAGTTCGACGAACTGCCCGTCCGCGTCGGCCAGCAGCTCCGGCGTAACCGGCGTCGCCTCCGGCGTAACTTCCTGAGCCGCAGCGGGCGCTGCCAGCGCCAGACACAGTATCCACACGATCAGGAATACAGTACGGATTCGCATCGTTTTCTCTCCATTTTTCTGGTTGGTACAGAGTGTAGTACACCGACAAGATGCGAATGACGGATGCTGTAGGGGAGCGCCGGTGTGCGCTCGCCTGCGCTCTCCGGCGGGCGGCCACATCGGGCCGCCCCTACAACCCGTCAAATTAGTCCTGTCGGACCAGTAACTTGTCCTTACAACAACGCCATACCGGGTTCAGCCTATCCCTGGGCAATCGGCAGCGGTTCGCCCAAGAATGTCGGCTGGTCGCCGCGCAGCAGATCAACCACCGCCATAAGCGTGGCCGGGAACTCCCGAAGCTGGCTTTGCAGCAGCGACCACCGGCTGTAACCCGTTGGCCGGACAAAATCCGCCGCCACGCCCACCGCGTCCAGCCCCAGGCTGTCACAGATCAGCAGGGCGCGATCCAGATGAAACGCCTGCGTGACCAGAATGGCGCGGTCTACCTGAAAAATATCGCGGGCGCGGTAGCAGCTATCGTAAGTGCGGAAACCGGCGTAATCCAGCACAATCGCTTCGTCCGGCACGCCCAGCGACAGCGCGTACTGGCGCATGGCTTCCGGTTCGTTATAGGTGGCGGTGTGGTTGTCGCCGGTCAGCAGCAGCGTCTGAACTTTGCCGGCGTGGTACAGCCGCGCGCCCGCCTCAACGCGGTCGGCCAGCATGGCGCTCAGGCGTCCGCTGCGGTACACCTGCGCGCCAAAGATGATCGCCACCGGACGCGCGGGCGCGGCCTCCAGCGTGTAAATATGGCCGCTGGCCTGCCACGCGCTGAAGGCACGCATGGACATGACCAGCAGGACGGCGGCGCTGCCGACGAGTATCATGGCGGCGACCAGCCGTTTCACCAGCCGCGCCGGCAGCCGGGGAAACCGCCGCCGTCGCAGCCATCTGTTGCTCCGCATCGTGGTACTGCCTCCATCTCACCCCACCCTTCGGACGGCTGCCCCTCCAGCCGGACAGGTGACCTCTACGACTTTCGACCGATTTTACCACCAGGCGATTGACAGCCGGAGGCGACTTATGTTATTCTCATGCTGGTGTTCGTTTTAAGGATTGGAGGCGTTGCATGTCACAATTGGTCATCAGACTTGTCGTGTGCGGTACGCCTGCCTGCTCCGCTTAAAAGCCACGATTCCTTTCTGAATCTCCTCTTTTAAACTGCCAGCAGCTTCCAGGCGTACCTGAATCGTTCCTCGATTTCGAGGCGGATTCGCGTGTGTCTGTTTTACGCTGCCCGGCGGCCTTCCGTCTTCGGCAAGTGAATGATACGCCTCGAATGGTATTGGCTCTCTCCGCGTGGGAGAGGTCGGTTCATTCCAATTGACATCTGAGCAAACCGAAGAGGAATCCAAACCTTGTCCCTGGACTACGATTCGTACAGCGATAAGTACGACGACTACGAAGACCTGTTCAACCCGCTGCGTACCGACCGCCAGGCGCGGAAGACGCGCAAGGGCAAGAACAAAACCGCGCCGAAGAAGTCGCAGGAAGCGATTGTAGCGGAACTGGCCGACGCGGTTGGGCTGGAAGCAGGTTTCAAGACCACCTACCATCCCGGACTGTTTGAAGAAGGCTGGCTGCTGGACTCGCTCAAGGACTTCTACAACCAGCACTACATCAGCGATGTGCTGTCCCGCGTGAAGGGCGGCAAGGAGGCCAGCGTTTACCGCTGCCAGGGGACGGAAGCCGTTGGCGGCAGCCTCGTCGCCGCGAAGGTGTACCGCCCGCGTATGTTCCGTAACCTGCGGAACGACGCCGCCTACCGCGAAGGGCGCGGCGTGCTGTCATCGGACGGCCACGATCTGAACCAGAGCGTGCATACCGACCGGATGCAGCGCGCGCTGGGCAAAAAGACGGCCTACGGGATGCAGTTGGCGCATACGTCCTGGCTGATGCACGAGTTCAAATCGCTGCAAACGCTGTTCAACGCCGGCGCCGCCGTACCCAAACCGTTCGCCGCCAGCGAAAACGCCATCCTCATGAGCTATCATGGCGATGAAAAGCTGGCCGCGCCGATTTTGCAGGACGTGGTGCTGGAAACGGACGAAGCGCGCGGGCTGTTCAATGTTGTGCTGTGGAACATCGAACTGATGCTGCGGCACGACCTGATACACGGCGATCTGTCCGCCTACAACATCCTGTACTGGGAAGGGCATATCACCATCATTGACTTCCCGCAGGTGGTCAACAGCCACAATAATGGCCGCGCCCGCGCCATCCTGGAACGCGATGTGACGCGCATGTGCGATTACTTCGCCGAGCAGGGCGTGGAGCGCGACCCGGAGGCGATCACGCACCGCCTGTGGAAACGCTACGTTGCCAAAACCCCGCGCGACCAGAAGGCCGACGAATCGCGCCTGACGGGCGAAGCGTGGGAATAGGCGCGCTGCCGGTTTCTCCGCAGGGACGCGGCACGCCGTGTCCCTGCATTTCTCAAAAACACAAAGGCGCAGCCGAAGCCGCGCCCTGTCACATCGGTGCAAACCGGAGTTCGCGCCGGAAAGTTAGCTGGTTTAGAGTGTCAGCAGGTACGCCAGCAGGTCGGTCAGGTCCTGCTGCGATAGTTGCTCGGCGTATCCGGGATACATCACGTTCTGGAAGCCTTCGACCACGAACCCGCTCGGATTAAGGATACTGTTCAGCACGTATTCCTGCGCCGACAGCCCTTCAATCCGGTGCGGCGCGCGCTCCGTCAGCCCGCTGAGATTCGGCGCGATCCCCACGCCGCCGCGCATCAGGCTGGCTTTGGTTGTCGCATGGCAGCCGGCACAGGCCGGCGCGCCGTTCACGCCCTTATGAAAGATTTCCGACCCGCGCGCCGCGTCACCCATCACCTGATCGGGTGTCGCCTGCTGGTTGCAGGCCGCCAGAACCATCACGATGAGCGCCAGAATCAGGAATTTGCGGTACATGGAACTTGCCTCACTTCAGCGGCCATCAGGCCGGGTATAACACCGCTTGACACGCTTTATTGAACACCCACCGCCGGTTTTCTTCGACCGATGAAAGGCCGATTTTGCGCCGGGGCTTTCCGGGGACGGCTGACTAGGACTTTTGGCGGAGGCTGGCGCGGCGTGGTAAGTGTCGAAAAATCCGAGAGGATGCTATACTCCCTGTTAATTCTTTATGATAGAGACTCCCATTTCACGGCGAGGTGAGCGATGCCCCAATTCCCAGCGCATGAAGCACCGGCCCAGTCCGCCAGCGCCTTACCCATCGCGCTGCGTGGCAAATTAATCGGACGCGAAAAGAGCCTGGCAGCGGTGTATTCCCAGCTTAAGATGAACCATCCGGTATTGATTTACGGTGCGGCGGGCATCGGCAAAACCGCGCTGGCCGGGACGCTTGCCAGCGCCTATACCGAACTACCCGGCGGCGTGCTGTGGCTGCCAGTAGATCATGCGCCGCTGGCTGAACTCATCGCGCGGGTCGGTCGCGCCTATGACGATATGGACATCGCGGGCAGCGACACCCCGCTGGGCAAGGTCGGCGCGGTCGCCAGCCTGCTCACCAGTCACAAGCCGCTGATCGTGCTGGATGGGCGGCACGACGCGGAAGCGACGGCAGAGTTTATCCGCCGCTGCGCCGACGGCCTGCCCGCGCTCATTGTCTCCAAAGACCCGCTCGACGGCCCCTGGACGCCGCATGAACTGACGCCGCTGGAAGAAGAACCGGCCATCACGCTGCTGCGAACGCTGGCCGGGCTGGAGGGCACGCCTGATGTGGATGCCGATCTGGACGAACTCGCCAGCATCCTGGGCTACACCCCGCTGGCGCTGGTGATCGCCGCCGGCACGATGCGGATGGCGAAACAATCACCCGCCGACTACCTCAGCGCCTTCGAGCAGATTCCCTCCAGCGCCGGGGCGACGCCGCAGTTGCTGGCCCTCACGGTCGGTTTTCGCAGCCTGAACAGCGCCCTGCAGGGCCTGATGCTGATGATGGGCGCGGTCTTTACTGGGCAGGGTTCGCCGGAACTGCTGAGTATGGTCAGCGGCGCGCCCGCCGACACCATCCAGCAGGTAATGACCATGCTGGACAGCAGCTACTTTGTTGAACAGTTTGAGCGGTACGACACGCCCTACTACCGCCTGCACGATGTGACCCACACCTTCGCGCAGACGTGGCTGCGCGGGTCAGGCCGGCTGGAATCGCTGCAAACCAAAGTGCGCGATACGCTGGTGACTTACGTCAAACAGTACGCCGGCGATGACGAACGGCTGGCGGCGGAGATGGAAAACATCCTGGCCGCCGCGCGCTGGAGCGCCGAAACCGGCGACCGCGATACGGTGAACCAGTTGATCGTTGGTCTGATGCAGGCCGGCGATTTCATAAACGAACGCGGTTATGTGTACGAACTGCTGCAGCTGCGCCAGCTGGCGGCCAGTTTTACCACGCCCTTCCCGGCCTATCCGCCGCCGCCGCCTGTGCCGCCGCAGGAAGTGATGACCCCTGCCGCCCGGTCGCTGTGGGATGCTCCCACGCCGGGTGTGGCGGTGGCCGCCGTGCTGCCGGATGAAGACGAGGATGAAGAAGCTGAGGTCTATGACGAGGAAGCGGCGCTGGCGGAATTCCTGGATGAGGAAGACGAAGCAGCATTCGACGAAGATGAATACGAGGACGAGGAAGACGAAGACGAGCTGCCAGACGAAGTGCTGGAAGATGAGGTGCTGCCCGGCGAGATGAGCGAAGTCGCCCGCCTGCAGGCGGCGCTGCGCCAGGCGCGCCAGCAGAACGACATGCCGCGCCAGATTGAACTGCTGACCCAGATTGGCAAACTGCACACCGACCAGCGCCAGAACAACGAAGCGATTCCGGTCTATACTGACCTGCTGTCCAGCTATGAAACGATGGATGACGAAGAGGGGATGCTGCGCGCGCTCGATACGCTTTCGACGCTGATGGTCAAAACGGACAACTCCAGCGCCGCCGTCATGCACGCCGCGCGCGGCATTAATCTGGCCGAAGGGCTGCACGACGACGATACCCGGATGCACCTGCTGGTGACACTGGGCGACGCGCGGCAGCAGTTGGGTGACAGCGGCGAGGCGGTGCGCGCCTACGGGCAGGCGCTGGAAATCGCCCGCAACGCTGACGACAGCCAGAACGAGGCGCTTATCCTGTACAAACTCGGCCTCGCGCAGCTTGACAACAGCGACCCCGACGGCGCGGCGCAAACCTGGGAGCAGGCGCTGAAGCTGTTCCGCGCGCAGGGCAAACGCGATTATGAAGGCCGCGCCCTGGGCGGACTGGGTACAGCCTATGCCGAACTGGGACGCTGGACGGAGGCGCTGAATTTCCACACCTCGGCACTGCACATCGCCCGCGAGGTGAAGGACCGTGAGGAAGAAGCCTTGCAGTTGGGCAATCTGGGACACGCGGCGGTCGAGGCCAACCAGTTAGGCCAGGCCGTGCTGCGCTTCCGGCAGGCGCTGCATCTGGCTTATCAGGCCAACAACCGCGATAACATTGTGAGCAGCATCGTTGATCTGGTGCGCCTGCTGGTGGAAAGCCGCCGCCATCTGGCGGTCGCCGATGTGCTGATTACCGAAGCCATCACGCTCGAACCCAACGACCGTGATGTGATCCGGCTCAAGGATCGGGTAACTGCCGAAAAGGCGCTGGCGCAGGCCGACGGCGTGGACTTTATCGAAGTGCGCGGCACGCCGCAGGACTACGCCGCCAACGCCTACGCGCAGTTGGAAGGCTGACCCTCCGGCAGATAACGCGGGGACAGCCCGGTGCGGTTGTCCCCGCGTGCCGCTTTACCGCTTACCGGAACAATTCCCGCACGATGATGTTGCGCTGGATTTCGCTGGTGCCTTCGTAAATCTGGAAAATCTTCACGTCCCGCAGCAGCTTCTCGACCGGGTATTCCTTCATATAGCCGTAACCACCAAAGACCTGCACCGCGTCCACCGCCGCTTTGGTCGCCATGTCGGCGGCGAAGGCTTTGGCGAAGGCGGGCAGTTTGGGATTGGTCACGCCGCTGTCCACCGCCCAGGCCGCCTGCCACACCAGCAGCCGCGAGGCTTCGTAGTTCATCGCCATATCCGCGATCTTGTGGCCGATGGCCTGATGCTGGTAGATCGGCACGCCGAACGCCTGCCGTTCCTTGGCGTACTTCACGCTCTCGTCCAGCGCGCGGCGCTGAAGGCCGACGGCGGCGGCGGCCACGCCGGGGCGGCTGTGGTCAAAAACGTTCATGGCGATGTAAAAACCCTGACCTTCCTTGCCCACCAGATTTTCTGCCGGGATTTCCACATCCTCAAACACGATTTCGGCGGTGTCGCTGGCGCGCTGGCCGATTTTGTCAAACTTCCTGCCGACCTTCACGCCGGGGGTGTCGCGGTCAACGATGAAACACGACATGCCGCGATGCCCGGCGGCGGGGTCGGTCTTGGCGAACACGGTGAAAAAGTTGGCGTGGCTGGCGTTGGTAATAAAGGTTTTCGAGCCGTTGATGATGTAACTGCCGTTTCTGCGTTCGGCGCGGGTTTCGATACCGACGACGTTTGAGCCGGCGGCGGCTTCGGTCACGCCGTAGGATACAAACTGCCCCTGTTCCATCAGCCGTTCGCCCAGCCAGTACTGCTTCTGCTGCTCGTTGCCGGCGAGGATGATCGGCAGCGCGCCCAGCCCGTTGGTGCTGATGCTGGTGCTGATGCCGGTGCAGCCGTAACCCAGTTCTTCGCTCACCAGACATTCTTCAAAAATGGTCGCGCCCACACCGCCGTATTCCGCCGGAATGTTCATATTCACGATGCCCAGTTCCCGCGCCTTATGGAAGATGTCTTCGGGGAATCGGGCGTGTTCGTCAAATTCTGCCGCCACCGGGATGATCTCTTTCGCGGTGAAGTTCCGCGCCATCTTCTGAAGCTGCTTCTGCTCCTCGCTCAGTTCAAACGAAACGCCGGAAACTGCCATCTGCTCGACCATGATTTAGGTGCTCCAAAAATTAATTAAATCACGATTTGATTATTTTAGCACGA
>JARKOK010000116.1 GCA_029975765.1 Aggregatilineales bacterium | reverse complement strand
TTGCCGACAGCCATTTCCAGCCGGGCATCTTCCTGATCGAGCCGCAGCCGGATCGAGTCGGTCAGCGCGTTGATTTCGGAATCGCCCACCTTCGACAGGTCATCCAGGCTCTTGATCGTCTTGGTCGTCACCTTCTTGGCTTCGGCCAGTTCGATCAGGGCGCGAAGCTGTTCGCGCTGCTGTTTGATGCTCGTCAGGCGGCTTTCCAGCTTCAGGCGCATATCCAGCATCTTTTTATACTGGCCTTCCTGATCCTGCCACTGCTGGTAATACTCCTGCGACAACTGCTGTTTGGTGTTGTACTCAGCCTGCGCCGCCGCCGCCAGATCATTCTTGCCCTTGACGATCAGCGTATCAATATCGCGGTCGAGTTTTTCCGCCGCCGACGCGAATTCCTCATATTTACGTTTCAGCGTTTTGACTGTCCCGCCGACGGTTGCCGCCGAGTCTTCCAGCGCGTCCAGGTTGCGCTCCACCTGGCGGATGTATTCATCCATCACCTGAACGGAATTGGTTTCCAGCGCGCGGTCAACAATCGCATGGAGGTTCGCGTTTATCAGCGTATTGATCTTCTCAAACAAGGAAGGCGCCATCTCGTTTCTCCTGATTCAGCATGGACAAAGCAAATTGAATGGATAAGGCCCATCCACCACATGCCTGATGGGCGGATAGAGCAGCGGACATTCTATCTGATGAGTATAACCAAGATACGCTTTATGCGACAGGCTTTTCCAGCGGCAGGCTGATGGTAAACGTGCTGCCCATACCCACATCGCTGCTGACGGACACCTTGCCGCCGTGCAGCCGCGCGACCCCGCGCACAATCGCCAGCCCTGCGCCCGCGCCCTGATCTTCATACATCGCCCGGTCAATCTGGTAAAAACTTTCCCAGATGCGGCTGTGTTCCGCCGGCGGAATCCCGCGCCCTTCGTCGCGCACCCACAGGTTGATGTGGTCATGTTGCACGTTCGCGCCGACGGTGATCTGCTTACCGGCCTCGGAGAACTTTACGGCGTTGCTCAACAGATGGGTAATCGCCACCACCAGATATTCAGCGTCGCCGATAAAGGCCGGAATATCGTTTTCGATCTCTGTCTTCAGCGGGTGAGTGCCTTCCAGCAGCGGCTTAACCCGCGACCGCGCCGCTTCGAACAGGTCGGCCACGTTGACGATGGGACACTTGCGCCAGTCGAATGTCTGGCGCGCATCGCCGGTCTGCATCTCAACCAGAATGATGAAGTTTTCGATCAGGCTGCGCAGCCGGTCGGCGCCGGCGGCCACCCCTTTCAGATAGGCCATGATGTCGTTGGACGACAGTTGTCCCGCATCGGCGTTGTTGAGCATATCGGCATAGGCCACTACAAAGGTGAGCGGGGTGCGAAATTCGTGGTTGAGGATGGTCAAAATTTGGCGTTTAAGGGTGCTGATGGCTTCGGTTTGTGCCCGGTCTATATCCCCCTGCCGGATGAGTTTGGACTCGATCTTCGCCAGCAGGTCAGGCGGATCGTAGGGTTTGATGATGTAATCATCCACCCCCAGCCGCAGACCTTTGTAGTACTCACTCTTTTCGCTTTTCGCCGTCAGAAACATAAACGGCACGTTGAGCCACCGGGTTTCTTTCCGCACCGTTTTAAAGAATTCCACACCATCCATGTGCGGCATCATGATGTCGGAAACGATCAACTGCGGTGATTCAGCGCGCTCCTGCAGGACGGCCAGCGCCTCAACGCCGTTCTGCGCCGTCCATACGGTGTAGCCGTCGAGTTCCAGAATGTCGCGGATGCCATCCAGCAGGTGCTGGTCATCCTCGACTACCAGAATCGTTTCGGCTCGACTCCCCCTGGCTTCCACAAACACACTCCACAATCATCGGGTCTTTAGAAATTACTATGGCATTAGCTCGATATTTCGTCAATAGTGCCTTATGCAGGAAAGGGAAAATCAAAGTTCCTGATGGGCAGCGGCTCAGGGGTTCCGGGAAGACGGCGCCGCTTCGTGTTCCGGGTCGCTCAGGAAATAGATGTACATACGAAGCTGTCCCAGCCGGATTTCGTCGCCGTTTTTGACCGGCACGAGTTCGCGGGGTTTGGTCGAGTCGCCGTTGACATACGTGCCGTTGATGGTGTCCATATCCTCAACGAAAAACTGGTCGTCTTTGTGATGCAAAATCATGTGCAGCCGGGAAACGCCGTAATTCACAGCATCAAAGCGTGTCAGGTCAACGTGTGTTTTCAGGCTGCCGGTGCTGTTCGCCCGCCCGAAGGACACGGGCTGCGTCACGATCAACGGGATCGGGCTGTCGCTGTGGCTGGCGACAAACAGCACAACCGCATTATGGCGCGATTCCGGCGGCATTCCTTGCAGCGGCGCGGTTCCCACCAGATGTTTGGTATAAATCGAAGCATGGCCGCTTTTGTGGCGGTGAATGAGTGATGAAATGACGTGCCGCAGTTCGCGCGCGCTGACCGGTCGTTCCAGGAAAATGTCAGCCCCGGCCTGCATCACTTCCGCCGTATTGGCGGATACCTTCGAGGCGCTGACGACAATCATCGGCAGGTTATTACCATGCACGTCACGGCGCACGTAACGGCAGAATTCGAGGCCGTTGATTTCCGGCAGAAGCTGTTCCACGATGACGGCTTCCGGCGTTTTCTGGTTGTACAGGCGGATGGCGCTGACAACATCGTGGCTGATGCGCGGCTGATAACCGGCCTGTTCCATCACCTGCGCCAGCGCCTTCGCCACTTCCGCATCATCTTCCACGATCAGGATTAACTGCCCCTTGCCGGGGATTGTCTGGTCGTGAAGCTGGAGGCTGGCCTGCTTCCGTACGCTGCTGCCAAAGGTGGGGGACAGCACGACCTGTACATCCAGCCGCAGCCGTCCCAGATACAGGTGATCGCCCTGTCCCAGCGCGTGCGGTTCGTTGGGCTTCAGGCGGTTATTGTTCAGCACCGTGCCGTTGCCGCTGTCCAGGTCTTCGATCATCAGGCGGTCATCTTCGGGAAACAGCGCCAGATGATGCCGCGACACGCCCATTTCCTCAGCCTGGTACGGCGACAGGTCAATATCCGGCTGTTTGACGTCGTCACCCGGCACACGCCGTCCCAGGACGACGCGGCGATCCACCCGCAGCTTGTACGGTTTTGGAATGGAGGGCGCGTTCAGTTCAAGAACCCAGATGGGCGGAGGTGTGTCAGTCATTAACGCATCCTGCATATGGTGCGCGAAAAACAACCGTTATCACTACGGTATATCAGTATTGTAATGCCTTGTCGGATTAAATGAAAGTTAAGCAGCCAAATTTGTCGGTACAGCGTAGCACGCCGGTTCAGCGGGCGCTACAATTTCACCCGTTCACCGGTATTGAAGGGGAGGCAGCATGTCAACCACTTTCACGCTGGCGGCGACCGCCGCCGCACTTGAACGCCGTCTGCGGGCTTATCGTCCGCTGGCACTGCCGGCGGCCTGGGCTGATGAGCTGGTATTTCCTTTCTACGATGGTCTGGCGCTGCCCAATGTCAGCCAGACCGTCGCCCGGCTGATGGGGGTGGAACTGCCCGGCGGCCCACCGCTGGATGCGGCTGTGTGGGGTGGTGAAACGCTCGACGGGCAGATTGACCGGGTGGTGGTTTTTCTGACCGACGGCCTCGGTTATCTGTGGCTGCGGCAGGCGATGGCCGATGATCCTGAGGTCGCTGCGCTGGTGGGCGATCTCACCGGCGGGCGCGGCCCGGTGCCGCTCACGTCGGTAGCGCCCAGCACGACCGTCACGGCGCTGTCGACGCTGTGGACAGGCCGCGTGCCGGCCGTACATGGTATGCTGGGACTGCGGCTGCACCTGCGCGAAATCGCTATGCTGGCGAATATTCTGAGTTACAAACCCGCGTCCGGCAGTCATCCCGACGGCATTCTGTCGCAGTGGGGGTTGCCCGCCGAACAGTTTGTGCCGGTGCCGGGACTGGCGGAACTGCTGGCGGCGGCGGGCGTGCCGACCCATTCGCTGCTGCCGTATCCGCTGCTGGGTACGGGGCTGTCGCGCATTTTGCACCGGGGCATTCAGCACCGGCACAGCCATGCCGGTTACAGCGATCTGTGGCCGCGCCTGAGTGATGTGCTGCGCGCCACCGCCGGGCAGCGGTGTTACATCAACGTTTACTGGCCGGCGGTGGACTCGATTTCGCACCAGTACGGCGCGTACAACCGCTACGTGCGTTTTGAAATTCGCCAGCAGTTGTCTGCTCTGCGGGAGGTGCTGGCCGCGCCGGAAGCCCGCGACGGGCGCACGCTGGTGATTATTCTGGCCGATCACGGCCAGACCGATACGCCGCATGAACTGAACCTGACCACCGACGCGGCGGCGCGCCCCATCTTCGACGCGCTGCGCGCCAGCTTCGGCGGGGAAAACCGGCTGCCCTTCCTGTACCTGCGCGAAGGAACAAAGACGGCGGTGATCGAAACGCTGGAACGCGACTATGCCGACAGCCTGACGTGGGTCGAACCGGCGGCGGCGCTGGCGGCGGGGCTGTTTGGCCTGGACACGCCGTATGCCGAAAC
>JARKOK010000112.1 GCA_029975765.1 Aggregatilineales bacterium | reverse complement strand
GGAAGCCCGGTGGTCTGGCTGCGTTTGGTCATAAACGTCAACTCCTACGTACAAGAAAATGGGCATAGTTACCCTGCAACCATGCCCAGAATAGTTTGTCAATCGGCTGACCGGGTTGTTACTCGGACGTGACGACAAAGGGCAGCAGCGCCAGATGACGCGCCCGCTTGATTTCCCGCGCCAGTTCGCGCTGGCAGCGCGCACAGTTGCCGGTCTGCCGGCGGGGTTTGATCTTGCCGGTTTCGTTGATATACCGCTTCAGCGTATCTACGTCCTTGTAGTCAAAGCAGCGGCCTTCCGGGCAGTACATGGTGGCGCGGGTGCGACCCCGCTTGCGGCCACGAAAATCGCCACCGCCCCGGCTGTCGCGCTCGTCGCCCACATTTTCAGGCATATCACTCACGATTTACTCTCTCCTGATTAAAAGGCGTAATCGCCATCCTCGTTATCTTCTTCGGTATAGTCAATGTCAATGTGAGGCTGGTCGCGGCGGCGTTCACCCAGCAAAATCATTTCGTTGGCGACCAGTTCGGTGCGGAAATGTTTTTTGCCGGTTTCATCCTCCCAACCCCGGGTTTGCAGCCGACCCTCCACATAGACCTGCTGATTTTTGCTCAGGTGTGTTTTGCAGATTTCGGCCAGGGTGCCCCAGGCAACGACGTTAAACCATTCGGTTTCTTCGCGCCGTTCACCTTCGGCAGAAGTCCATGTCCGGCTGGTTGCCACACTGAAACTGGTTACGGGGCGGCCACTCGGCGTATACCGCATTTCTGGATCGCGCCCCAGGTAGCCAATAATCATGACTTTGTTTAGCCCGCGTCCCATTCCACAGCTCCTTATGTTCTACCCATCAGCGATGGATTACTGGTTATCCGTCCTGATGAGAAGATAACGTAAAACATTGGACGAGAGCTTCAGATTACGTTCCAGTTCGGGCAGATTCGCCGGGTCCATATCAGCCGTCATGCAGACGTAATACCCTTCACGCTGTTTGTCCAGTTCATAGGCCAGGCGGCGGCGTCCCCAACGATCAACCTTGGTCACCTGTCCCAGGCTGTTCGCCTCGACCCAGCCCTGTACCTGGCCGACGGTGGTGTTAATCACCTCGTCGTTCGGATCATTGCGGACGATAAAAGTCAGTTCGTATGAATGTCGCATAGGGAAACTACATATCTCCTTTCCCTGGGATTGCCCCGCGCCCGTGCGGGCGCACGGTACGGAGCGGAAAGTACAACGGGTGTTGGTTACAACGGGCGGAATGTTACCCTATTGAGTTCGGTTTGGCAACGGTAGATTCTGCCAGCGCCAGCCGGGAGCTTGCCAGCGCCAGTGCCGCGACGAGCCAGAACAGGGTGATCGAACCCTGGAAATCCAGGCGGAAGAAGTATAAATCGGCGGTCGCATTCAGCAGTGCCGTGAGCAGCGCCGCGTGATAGCCGATGTGGATCGCCGCCAGTTCAGGGTGGCTGCGGGCAGCGCGCCACGCTGTCCAGCCATAAAGAAAGATACCGAGCATGGTCAACAGAAAGATTATCAGCCCAACGAGGCCGATCTGGTTCGCCATCATCAGGTACATATTGGCAACGTCGGTGTAAATGTCAATTTCTGGCGAGCCGGTAAAACCCACGCCGGTAATCGGATAGCGGCTGATGAGCCGCAGCGAATCGCTGTATTCACCCAGCCGCATTTGGGTGGCGAGATCGGAAGCGGTAAAGGCAGCAGCAAAGCGTTGGATGTAATCCTGCGTCTGCGGCAGGACAAACATGAACGCCGCCCCGATGAACATCAGCAGCAGATAGCGGCGGTAGGGTTTAAACAGGCTGATAAATGTCAGGCCGATGGCAAAAGCCAGCATCGAAGCGCGGGAGTAGGTGAGGAACAGCGCGATTCCGACCAATCCCAGCACACCCAGCGTCAGCCAGCGATAACGCAGTACCGGACGATGGGCAAATACCTGCGGCGCGATCATGGCCGCCGAGACAGCCAGAATACCGCCCAGGGCATTCGGGTCTACCCAGGTGCCGATAGCACGCTCATCGAGCGCGGGGTTGTCCTCAATGTACCGGATAACACCTCCATCGGGATAACCGATGCGCGCCAGGCGCACCAGCGTTCGCTCCGCCAGATCGTCCGGCAGAGCATAGAGGGCCAGCGCAACGAACGCCTGCGTTCCCGCCGCAACAATGACGACCAGCACCAGCCGGCGCAGGGCAGCCGGGTCGCGCAGCAGGTCTACCAGTACGATGGTCAGGCCGATGCTGAGCAGCGTTTCCGCGAACTGGCGCAGAATGGCGGAGGTTGGGGGCGCATGGCGCATTCCCAGTAGGAAGCTGGCAACCAGCCACATAATATAAACGGCAATCAAAGCGTGAACGGGCGTCAGCCGCAGCGCGCGCCGCTGGCCGGTCATCCACTGGAGCAGGTAAACCAGCAGAAACGCGCCCAGCGCCAGATCGAGCAGCGTTGGGGTGAGGCCAATTTTGACCGGCAGCGTACCAAACGGCAGCAGAGCCGTTACGAAGATCACGCCGTACAGCGCCGCCGAAACACTGGTCAGCACGTATAACCCGGCGAGCAGACCAAGCACAACGCCGAGCGCGATCACCGGCCCGGCAACGGCGATCAGCAGACCGATCAGGCCGCCGGTCAAACCGATGATCAGACCAACAAACGCGCCATACGAACGGCGGTTTAACCCGGTAACCCAGTTTTGCAGCGCGTTGGGAGTTTCCATGAATGAACCTTACTGACGTTTGAACATGAACTGCCGGATGGCAGAGACCAATCCCAGTATACCGAGGATGCTCCAGGTTGCCAGACTGATCAGCGCGCCCAGGCGGTACGTCAGTGGGTCGTAGGTGAAGCGCACGTTATGTTCGCCGGCGGGTACGACGACGGCGGTCAGCGCGCCGTAAGCCCGTAAAATCTCGGTGGGCTGGCCGTCTATCGTGGCCTGCCAGCCCGGATAATCGGGGTGAGCCAGGGTAAGTATCGCATCGGCAGGTGTATTGACCTCAACCGTAAACTGTTCCGGTTGAAATTCGGTGACAACTGCTGTGGTGTGATCAGGGGCAGGGCTGTGTTTGGTCAGGCCGGGGTCACGATCCAGAACGGCGACACGGCGCAGGTTGATACCGCCGCCCGTAACCAGCGCGCGCGCGTGGTCATCGTCACCGGCGGCTGCATAGTCATAAACCAGATGCGCGAAAGGTCGCGGGTCGGTCAGCCGGTGCAGTTTGACCGACCCGTATCGGTCTTCGCCGCTGGCCGCGATTTCGCTTGGTACGGGCATCTGTTCCCAATCCGTGTATACGTAGCGCACGGCGAACAACTCCCAGGCCACCGGGTTGATTAAATCCGGTTCAACCAGGTGGTACGGCCCCTCCAGCCACAAGGGGCTGATGCCGCGCATGTCCATCAGGCGGTACAGGCTGCCAAAATTGTCGTGTATGCCGCGATAACCATCTACCCGAAAAGGAACAGCCGTTGAGTCATTAAGGGGAACGGCCAGCAGAGAGGGATAATCAGGCGGCAGGGACAACTGCTGCTGCGGCGAGATGGCATCGTAGGTCGCGCGTGCATCCATATTGATACTAAACAGGTCAAATACCAGGACGGCCACCAGCAGCCCGGCGTACAGCGGCGTGCGTGGGTGTTCCAGCATTTCCCGTATGAGGAATACCGCTGCCGCCGCTATCAACGCGCCAAACATGACAATGCTGAATTCGTCTGCCAGTTCTTCCTGATGGTTCAGCCACTCATTAAAGACAATGACAACCGCCGCACCGGTCAGCCCGGCCAGCCCAAACAGCAGCCGCCGGAGGTTTTTCGCGGCGTTCGGCCACTGGTCTTTGTTCCAGTTAAACAGATGTACCAGCCCCAGCCCGGCCAGAATGGCGAGGCTGTGCGCGACGAGATAGGCGGCCCGTTCCTGCCCGCGAAAGAAGCGCATCCCCGGCAGCAGATTGTACAGCGCAGGAAATATCGCGCTGTTCGCGCCGAAACTTAAACCGAGTCCGACCAGTACGAGGCTGCCCCAGAACAGACTGCCCGGCACTCGCCGCCACAGCGCGACCGCCGCCAGCGCCAGCCCGGCTATGCCAACATACAGCGGCGAAAACAGGCTCATCAGGCCGGGAAACAAAAACTGGGTGACATCCCGGATCGGGAAGCCGTTGCCTTTCGCCTCATAGGTGAAGCCAACACGCGCCGTGCGCGGCAGGTATTCCAGTCCGGGCAGCAGTTGTACTGCCGCCATTCCCGCAGCGATGAGTGCCAGCAGCCCCGCGCCGGCAACCAACACCGGCCAGGGATACCGCTGAAGGAAGGCGCGATAGCCAAGATACCCTACCAGCAGCAGCGACAGAAAATAACTGGTTTGCGGGTGTCCGGCCATCCACGACAGACCCAGCGCGGCGCCCGCTGCTGCCAGCCAGCCCCATTGAATACGCGGCTGGCGGGTCGCTTCCAGCACCCCCAGCACCGCCAGCGGCAGCCAGACACCCGCTTCCAGCAGCGCCAGTTGCAGCGGCGCGTAGCCGGTCATGAAGCCGCCGTAGCTGCCGGTGACCGCCGCCGCCACGCCGCCGAACACGCTGCCCGGCTGTTTCAGCGTCATCCGACGTACCAGAGCGTACATCAGCAGCGAGTAGGCCAGAACGTGAAACACCATTTCAAGTTCGAGCGCGTGGTACGTCCAGCCGCCGGACAGCGACGCCAGGGCGATAGTGACCAGTCGGGGCGGATAAAACACCGCCGACTGCGTATCGGCCAGGAAGGGCAGGCCGCCATTATTGTAGGGATTCCACAGCGGCACTTCGCCGGCGGTCAGCCGGTCGTACTGGTATGCGGCGAAGGCGACGAACTGCCCGGAGAAATCCCCTTTCTTCAATGACGCCTGATCCCCCTCAACCGGGGTTAGCAGCCGCCAGAAGAACAGCAGCCACAGCGCCACCAGCACCAGTACAGCCAGCCCATCTGGCGAAAGATGCCGGCGCGGGATAGGTGGTTCGATATGCTGTCCGACTTCCACCTCACGGGGTGGAGGCGTGAGCAATGCTTTATCCTGACTCATGAGTCCTCTCGTGGCAGCACACGCACGCGGCTGAGGTAAATAAAGTTATTCGCCATACCGCCGTCCGGCGTCACGATTCGCAGGCGGGGGAATGTGCCATCCGGCGCTTCATGATACAGACCAAGTTCCAGTTCGTAGATACCGGGCGGCGTAGCCGGGTCAATGCTCAGGTTATGGGTATCCTCGATAATTTCGCCCGGCGTCCAGGTGGTTGTCGGGCGCTGCCACTGTGCCGGCATCACGTCCGACGCGGCGTACTTGGTCAGCGTTTGTGGATCAAGAACATTCGCAAAAATTTTATAGTCCGTATCCATCGGCTGCAAACCCCGCCAGTACAGCGTCAGTTCGAGAGTATCTCCGGCCAGTGGGCTGAGGTCAGTCAGCGCATAACCGACCAGTTCAAGCCGATTTTCAAAATTGATGTGCATCGGATTTGGCAGGTTCAGATCGCCTGAACGCGGCAGCAGTTCGATCTGGCCGATGGTCAGCGTTTCCGCCGCGTCGTCAGACAGTCGCAGCCGCGCGCCGGTTGGCAGGTGATACCAGCCGACGACGACATCCAGCGTCATCGGGGCATAGGCCGCCGGAGGAACCCAGACGGCGACCGGGTTGGCCCAGGCACGACCTGCCGCTAAATCGGACGTTGCCAGCGTACCGCCGCCGGGGTAGACATCCCGCTGGCCGATAATCACACCGTCCGGGGTGACGAGGTGCACAAACAAACTCCAGTCGCGGCGGAGCGTCTGTGTAATCTGCCAGTCCATGACGATCTGCGCGTAGTCTTCCGGCTGAACGCTGGCGGTCGTCAGGCGCGCCCCCAGCAGCCCAATCGCGCCAGTATCGTCTGGTTCGGTGAAGATGACATCCGGTTCGCCGGGGGGAATCGCCGCCGGCGGTGCGTAGGCCGGGGCGATCACCAGAAAGGGCGTGAGCGCCGCGACAACCGCGAAATAGGCGGTTACAGCCGCCAGTACAAAGGGCTGGACACGCCGGGGCAGCCACCACAGCAAACCCACGACCATCCATAATGAGATGGCCGACAGCGCGCCGAACACCAGCCGCCCCTGTGAGGCGGGGGTTTCTGCTGTCCAGCGCAGGTAAGAAATGAAAGTGACCAGCGGCCAGAGGACTGTGACAGCAGCGGGCAGAAAGTGATAGACTCTGTGTTCTGCGTGATCGGGAGCGGGGGAGATAGACTGCTGGTGGGCTGCGCGAAGTCGTTTGATTAGTAGATACACGAAGAACGCGAGTGCGCCGAGCAGGCCGAGGCCGCCGATGATGTTAAAGATGAGATAGACGATTTCCGGCAGCGGCACGTTGACGCCGCCGAAAAAGCCCCAGTAGGCCTGCGTGAAACTGTGGCGTTCGCTCCACAACTGCGCCAGATTAGCCGGTACAGCACGCCGCCCGACCATCTGCAAAAACATGGTGAGGCCGGTAGGGTCATCGTAAAGCTGCCAGTTTCTGAAATACCACCATCCCGCGATAAGGATAGTCAGCCCACCGGAAATGGCGCCGCCAACCACCAGCGGTCGCCAATCGCGCTGCCGCAGGCTGACCACCAGCAGCGCCAGCGCCACCAGCGGGATGAAAAAACCGAGGTTGAGTTTTGCCAGCAGTCCTGCTCCGGTAACCACACCGATCAGCGCGTAACTGCCGATCATGGGTAGGTAGGGGCGAACCGTCGGCTCGCCCCTGTGAGCAGACGAAATTTTTAACAGCCGCACGATCAGCAGCGTGAGCAGGTTGCCTAGAAAATTTGACAGGTTATCGTTGTTGACCGAGCCGCTGATGAACAGAAACATCGGCAGGAAGGCGGTCAGAGCCGCCGCGCCCAAAGCTGCCAGCGGCCAACCGGGGAAGATTTCCCGCGCCAGCGCGTAACTCACGATCACGGTGCCGAGTCCCAGCGCAATCGAGAAAAAGCGCGCCAGATGTGTCGCCAGCGCCGCCCCGCGCCAGGGAAAGTCTTCCGCGCCGGGGCGGTGTACCATCATGTTCACATTACCATCAGGCCGCACCACACCGATGTCGGCATGAGGATTCACCCGGCGGATCGTATCGAGGTCGGACGTATCAAGGCCGGCGGTCAGTACAGCGGCGGCCAGATAATACAGCGGCGGCTGGCTGCCTTCCTGCCGCCAGGGGCCGGGATTTGCCGGGTCCTGTGGAGGCAGTTGCAGGCCGCTGTCTGCCAGATATTTGACCATCGGGTAATGCCAGAGTTCATCCGATGCTTCAAACAGCGGTGTTACCAGGCTGTAGATGGTGGCAAGCACAAGATAGGCCGCCAGAATCAGGTAAAAGATACGGCGATGAGATAACAAAGTTACGACCTGTTGGTGACAGACCGGTACAAAAAGGACACATAATCTCGCGCGATAGTATCCCACCGGAAGGAGTCTGCCAATACCGCAGCACCCTGCCGGAGCCGTGCTATCTGCTCCGGCGACCGGTACAGATGCTCGATGGCCCGGGCTAAGGCCGGACTATCGTCAGGGGGGACAAGCAGCAGGTTCTCACCGGATTCAAAGGTGGGGATGTCTACCTGCGGGGTGGTTGTCACAATCGCGCAGCCGTAATGAAGCGCCGCCATCAGGCTGCCGCGCCGGTATGACGCACCATCGGTAAACGGCAGCACCACCACATCGCTGGCGGCAAGATACGCGCCGACCGCTGCTTCATCCAGATAACCGGTATAGTGAATGCAGGGTTTAAGCTCCAGACGGTTGATGCGGGCTGTCATCTCGGCCATGAAGGCCGCATTGGTTGGGTCGCTGCTGCCCGCGCCGCCGCCGACAAATACCAGCCGCGCCGGAAGCCCGCCACGCCGCAGGTCTGCCAATGCCGCCAGCAGCGTATCCAGCCCTTTGCTGTGGTTGAACAGGCCGAAGTAGGCCAGCAGAAAATCACCGGGCTGCGCGCCAGCCTGCCCGCGCCAGGGGTAGGGGTCAAAATCGGCGGGCAACGGTCGCAGGATATTGCTGCCAATCGGAATGAGCGCGGCATGAGACAGCCGTTGCAGCCGCGATAAATCCTCATGGTTAGTGGCGATCACCCCGGCGGAAGCACGCGCCAGATGGTTCACGATCCAGTCACGCAGGCGACCGGCTTTTGGAAACAGATACGGAAAGCGTAAGTCGTGGAAGGTTGTCACCACCGGCAGGCCGCGCATGGCATCCGGCAGGAAGTGAATCCAGGGCGACATAACAAAGGCGGCGGTCTGAAACTGAAGATTGACCACATCCAGCCGGTGCTGGCGCGCCCAGCCCACAACCGACCGCAGACTGCCGAAGCCCCAGCCGTGTACCGTGTTGGTCAGAGCGATCTCCGATTGATCTTCACGCGCCTGATCGCTGGCGAGAACAAAGACGGACTGCCCCTGCCGCGCCAGTTCTCCGGCTAAAATACGGGTGTACGCGCCGACGCCGCCTTGCATCGGCGGATATTCACCTGTAACGATCCCGATTCGCATCAGCGCAGCCCCGTACGGATAACTTTCGCGTAGGCACGCATCCGGTCGCGCCGCAGGTCGCGTTTGTGACCCAACAGCCATTTGACCGTTTCCAGCGCGTACTGACCGGTATAGTTCAGCAGCAGCCACAGCCGCAGCAGCGCCGCCAGCAGCCAGCCATGATGTTTGCGAGTGTAGCGCAGCTTACTCTGCTGAAACAGGATATGGCTGCGGGCGATGACCTGCTCGGTGCTTTTTCCGCCGTGATGGACAATCTGCGCCGTGCCCACGTAAAACACATGCCAGCCGGCAGCCTTCGCGCGTTTGCACCAGTCTACTTCTTCCGAGTACATCACGTAGCCTTCGTCAAGGCCGCCGATGTGTTCGTAGACCGTCCGCCGCGCCGCCAGCGCCGACCCCTGTACCCAGTCAACCTCCAGAATATCACCATCGTCTGCTGCATCGTTTGCCACATAATAGAAATTGAGCCAGGCTTTGGGCGCATAGGGTTGCAGCCAGGTGCTTTCGATAAACAGTATGGCCGGTGTGGGAAACCGCCTCCGCGTGGACTGGGTAGTGCCGTCGCTGTTAAGCGTATGCGGGCCAACGATACCGACATCAGGGTGCGCGTCGAGGAAGTTGACCAATGTGACGAGAGCGTTGCCAATAACTTCGGTGTCCGGGTTAAGCAGCATCAGATGCCGCCCGGCGGCGGCCTTCAGCCCCAGATTGTTGCAGCGGGTAAAACCCAGATTCTCCGTTTGTGGCAGCACCCGCACCTGGGGATAACGTTCACGCAGCATGGCAACCGTCGCATCGGTGCTGGCGGAGTCCACGACAATAATTTCGAGTTCAAGTTTGTCTCCGGTTGTGCTGATGATGCTGTCCAGACATGCCGCCAGCAGATCGCAGACATTCCAACTGACGATGATGATCGAAAGATCGGCCAACATAACTCCCGGAAGCAGGCGTTTGGTCAAACAACAGGTGGATTATACCAGACCAAACAGACGCTCGGCATTCTCGGTGGTCAGGCGCGCCATCTCGTCAGCACTGATCAGATGCAGCGCGGCCAGCCGCTCGACAATGTAGGGGATGTAGGCCGGTTCGTTCCGTTTGCCCCGGTATGGGACAGGGGTCAGGAATGGGCCGTCCGTTTCCACCAGCAGGCGGTCGAGTGGGACGCGGGCGGCAATCGCGCGTGTCTCATCAGCTTTTTTATAAGTGATTGGCCCGGTGAAACCCAGATAAAACCCGGCAGCCAGGGCACGTTCGGCAATCGCCTGCGAACCGGAAAAAGAATGCATGACACCGGGACGGGCTTTTAGATCGTCGGGCAGGCCGCTGACCCAGGTCTCAAGGATGCGTATGGTGTCCTCGCTGGCATCGCGGTTGTGGATAATCACCGGCAGCCTGTGGCGCTGCGCCAGCGCCAGCTGCGCCTCGAAGGCGCGGAACTGCATGGCTTTCGGGCTTTTATCCCAGTAATAATCCAGCCCGATTTCTCCAATGGCTACCACTTTCGGGTCGTTCGCCAGCGCCGCAAGGGTGTCCAGATCGGCCTCGTTGAATCGGGCTGTGTCGTTCGGATGGATGCCAACGGCGGCGTATACACCGGGATGCTGGCCGGCAAGCTCGACGACGGCGCGGCTGGTATCCAGATCAACCGCCGGGATGATCATCTGCGTCACCCCGGCTTCTGCCGCGCGGCTGATAACGGCCTGCCGGTCAGCATCATAACTGTCGAAATTGAGATGGCAGTGCGTATCAATCACAGGTGATTTTCCGCTTTCAGCAGCTTCAGGTCAGCCTCGACCATCATCTGAATCAACTGTTCAAAGGTAACTTCCGGTTCCCAACCGAGTTTTGTGCCGGCCTTCGTCGGGTCGCCTACCAGTAAATCCACTTCGGCGGGGCGCATGAAGCGTTCATCCTGCACAACATAGTTTTTCCAGTTCAGATCGACACAGCTAAAAGCGACTTCCAGCAGGCGTTCCACTGAATGGGTTTCGCCGGTCGCTACCACGTAGTCGTCGGGAGTATCCTGCTGAAGCATCAGCCACATGGCCTTCACATAATCACCGGCAAAACCCCAATCGCGGCGCGCGTCGAGGTTGCCAACCCGAAGTTCCGAGGCGAGGTTGAGTTTGATTTTGGCCGCATTGTAGCTGACTTTTCGGGTGACAAACTCCAGTCCCCGGCGGCTGCTTTCATGATTAAACAGGATACCGCTGGTAGCATGAAGGTTATAACTTTCGCGGTAGTTGACGGTAATCCAGTGGCCGTACACTTTGGCGACACCGTAGGGGCTGCGCGGGTAAAACGGCGTGGTTTCCTTCTGCGGTACTTCCTGTACCTTACCAAACATTTCGCTGCTGGATGCCTGATAGAAGCGGATCGCCGGATTAACAGTCATGATCGCGTCCAGCAGGCGAGTAACTCCCAGCGCGGTGACATCACCGGTAAAGACCGGCTGCTGCCACGAGGTCTGCACAAAACTCTGCGCGGCAAGATTGTAGACCTCGTCCGGCTGAATATCTTTGAGCGCCCGCGTCAGGCTGGTCTGGTCGAGCATGTCCCCCGAAATCAGGGTAATCTGATCCTGAATGTGGCGGATACGTTCAAAATTCAGGGTGCTGGTTCGGCGCACCAGGCCGAAAACATCATAACCCTGACTCAGTAAAAACTCGGCCAGGTAAGAGCCATCCTGTCCGGTAATGCCGGTGATAAAGGCGCGTTTTTTTGCCATGTGAAGCCGTCCTCCAGATCGGATACCTCCCGGAAACTGCTGCGTTTCCGGGTGATTGGTCAGTGTAAAACAGGTGTGCCGCTGCCAGTTACACGCTGGCGGCAGTCGTCCAGCACATCGCGCGCAGTGATGTCAAAGGGGATTGCCGGCTGCCAGCCCGTAGCAACACGCAGCCGGGAAGCATCACCTCGGATAACCGGTATGTCAACCGGCATCAGCCGGGTTGGATCGGCCTGGACGCTGATCGAATGGGTGCTGTGGTGCAGCAGGCTGTCGAGCAGGTGACGAATGCTGTAAGTCTGGCCGGAAGCGACGTTATAAACTTCGCCTGGCACACCACGTTCCATCACCAGCACGTAAGCGCGTACCATATCGCGCACATCGGTGAAATCACGTTCTGCCGAGAGGTTGCCAACCCGGATCACGGCTTCCTGCATTCCGGCTTCGATTCGGGCAATCTGCATGGCGAAATCCGGTGCGACAAAACCTTCGCTCTGGCCGGGGCCAAAGTGATTAAACGGGCGCACCCGCAGGATTGGCAGCCGGTGACTCAGGTGATATTGCAGCGCCAGCATATCCTGGGCTACCTTGCTTACGGCATAGGGGTTATTGGGACGCAGCGGCGTTTCTTCGGTGAGCGGCTGCTGCTCCGGGCGCACCGTGCCGTAGATTTCCGCCGAACTGATGACCAGCATTCGCGGCTTGAGGTTCAGTTCCAGACAGGCCAGCGTCAGATTAAGCTGGGCGCGGATATTATTTTCCAGCGTTTCCCAGGGTAAGACAAAGGAGCGGCGGGGCGAAGCCTGCGCCGCCAGATGATAGATATGATCGGGCTGGACGTGAGCGATCAAATCCCGGATCGCGGTTTCATCTTTTAAATCCAGCTCATGACAAATCACACCCGGCACGCCGCGTGTGCCGGGTAAAATCGTGCCATGCAGTTCCGCTGCCGGAATCGCGGGTTGGAGATGCCGCGTCAAATGACCGCCGACGAAACCGCCGACCCCTGTAATCAGAATACGCACCGGTTTATCCTCTGTGCCGTCCGCAGTTCGGGCTGGATTATAACGAATGCCAGCCTCGCTGCTAGTCCGAACGTGCCGGATACGGCAGGATGAACGCCCGCACGCGCGGTGTGCTGGTTTCCTGATAGGCGATCAGATCATAATGTGCGCCAGCCTGTAAATCTACAGACGCCAGTGAAACGGCTAACTGCGCACGATTTGAATCCAGTATATCGAGATTAAAGGTGCCCGCTGGCAGCAGAATCACACCAGAATCGGCGCGCCCGGCGATGTCGTTGACCAGCGTGAGCGTACCAACCGCGATGGAACGGCGGTAATCTTCGATAGTGGGTTCATCCGTGCCTTCGGGAAGGTTGTCAATCACCGGCCCGGCAGTTGAATAGGCCAGACCCAGCCGCACATCCGTATCTAGACTGGTATTCACCAGGCGCAGGTGGGGCGTGGTGCCACCAAAAACCAGCGCCGCATCCGGGATAATCAGCAGTTCGACCTCGGCAGATGCCGCGCCATAAGCGACGACTGTATACCGTTTGCCCCTTTCCAACAGGGCGCTGTCCGTCGCCAGTTCGCTGCCGGCCACGCGCACACCGATTTCCGCCCCCCGTTGTTCGAGTCCGATAAAATCGGTGCCCTGGCCGTATTCGACGACGGCCAGCGGAACACCATCGGCGGTAAACTCGATGGGGGTTTCATCTTCAAGGGCATTGATCAGCCGAAGCTGCGCGGCCTCATTCGAGATGGTGTTACCCTCGCTAAGAGGGGACTCACTGGCAGCGCCCACCTGATCGCTGAAGATGACGGGGTTGTTGTCCACCCGCCCCGTAATGAAGTACAGATAAGCATACCCGGCCTGCAACTGCACATTTTCCGCGATTTCGGCGGTATCTTCCTGGCCATTGCGTTCCACTCCAACCCAGTAAAAACTGAAACTGCCGTCCGAGAAGGTGGCTGCCGGCGGAATATCGCCGTACCGGGTTGTCAGCACCGTCCCTGATCCCATCTGGAGTTGGATTGTGGAGAAACGTTCCAGCGTGTTAACAAACGTGATGCGCGCTTCACGCGGCGGGGTGGGTGACAAATCTTCGGGATAGACTGCTACGATAGAGTTATCGCCCGATTGCAGCAGCAGCAGCAGGGTATGAGACGCGGCGGGCAGGCTGACGGTCTGACTGATTAAAGGCTGATCGCTGGCGGGGTTCGCTCCGGCGGTAAAAACACGCGCCGTATAAGTCCCGGTCACGGCTTCGATTCGATTCGCCGGGCGGATATATTCGATATTCGTGGCGAGAGGCTGATCGTCCAGATAAAAATCAACGGTTGGAAGGTTAGCGTTCGCATTCACCACCCGCAGCGAGGTGCGCCCCGGCGCGCGGCTGTCAACGGCTACGGCGGTTGGCTGCGTCCGGTTGCCAGCCAGAATCAGCGTGCGATGAATACCTGCCGGCCAGACATCATCCAGCGGGAGCAGTGTCTCACCGCCGCCGAGCAGTTCCAGACCCGCGCTGTCGGCGGGGAGGTGAACCGCCGTGCTGAGACTAACCGGCGGCGCTGCCGCCAGTGTGACGCCCTGCTGAGACAGGGTTACTTCGGGAACGTCGCTTAACAGGTTAATTAGCGTCAGGCCGATTTCACCCGCGTTCAAGGGTGGGACAGCATCGGGAAAAGTAATGAAACTGAGGCTGCCGGTATCCGCCAGCACCAGCAGCAGCGCCGCATCGCGCTCGAACACAACGGTCTGTTCCAGACTGGGAACGGCGCTGGCACGTGAACCCGCCGGCACCACGCGCAAGGTGTAAGTTCCCGCCGGAAGTGTCGTGCGTTCGGTAGCCTGTCCCGGTCTGAGGTTGGCTGCCAGGGCGGTATCACCTGCATAGACGGTGATCGTCTCCATGCCCGGTACAGCATGGACAAAACGCACACCAGCCTCGCCTACCGGTGTCGCGGTCGGTGCCGGGGTGGGGGATGGTCTGAGTGTCGGCGTCTCGGTGGGTGGAAGCGGTGTGGTGGTTGGGTCAGGCGTTGGGCTAACAGCAGGGGCAGCGGTACAGGCGGCAAGGAATATCAGCAGTAACAGCGTGAAGCGGGATAATACAGGCATAACACTGCCTCGGAATGGAATAGCTGGATCGTAAAAGGCTGCATACTGATTGTAACGGTTTCGCGCTGGCCGGGCATTAAACAAAAGTCCTGTCCGGCCTGAAATGCACCGGACAGGACTGTGTGGATAAACTGAGCCGTCAGTTTAACGCGGTTTGGCCGCGCCCGCCGGAATCCAGCCGCGCGTGCCATTTTCCAGTTCAATATAGCTGAACCGTCCGTCGGTAAACAGCAGGGTAGCCGGCTGTCCCTGGCTGAGAATCGGCAGATCGTCCGCGCTGCCGCCGGGTGAGCCGGTCATCTGGATAACCGCATCGGTGATGACGATAGGCACAGCGGTCAGTTCCAGCGTGGGCTGCGCGTCAGGCGCACTGGGGGCGGCTGGTGTCACGCCCGGTTCAACATCTTCTTCATTTGGCGCCAGCGGCACGGCTTCGATCTGGAGCTGCTTGCCTTTCTGCGACAGACGCACAAATACGGCATTTTCCGTGCGCGCGGCAATCCAGCCTTCTGCGCCTTCGAAGGTGACACGCAGCCAGGTGCCATCGCCGGTGCGATCAAGAACGACCAGACGGCTGCCGCTGGGAATCTGGGCCAGCACCTCGGAGTCCACATTCGGGTTGCGCCGCAAATTCAGATTTGAGCCGGGGTCAAGCACAACATCAGCGATGATGGCGTCAGCCAGCGGGTCAAGCGTCGGGCGTTCAATCGGGCTGATTCCCGCCGTCACTTCGCCGCGTTCCGTGCCGTCTGAGATGACCAGCAGTTCCTTTTCTTCCATGCCGGCATAATCAATCGGTCTGCCATTCAGCGTGTACTGGATGTACAGGGTATTCACCCACCCGCTGATCGTGCCACCTTCGGGCGGCGAGTAGACGATGAAAGCCCAATCCAGCGCTTCCGTGACACTGATAAATTCGAGGACGGTGCCATTCGGAATTCGTGCCAGGACTTCCCCATCGGTGCTGGCAACGCGGCGGATATTCAGGTTTACGCCGGGGTCGAGATTAAAGACGGTTGCCACAATGCGGTCAACCGGGATGGGCGGCGGCGTCACGCCGGTATTAACGGCTTCGCCAGCCCGATTCATGGGGATCAGCGGCAGATCGGCGAGGCGCACGGGTTTACCGTCGGCGTCGCTGACGCTCAAGAACTGCGCGTTCAGCCAGGCCGTGATGCTGCCGCCATCAGGTGTTTCATAGGTGACGTTCAGCCAGGTTTCGGCGGGGATCAGGTCCTGATTCCGGCTGAGCTGGCTGGCCGGGTCAACATACTCGGTGGCATTCGCCGGGGGATTCATGCCTGCCGGCAAAGCTTCCGGCCCGATACGACCGTTGACGATGAAGGTGGCGTTTGAAGGCGCGAGGCCAAGCGACAGCGCGTTCGGGTTCGGATACTGGCGCAGTTGGAGATTCGCATCCGGGTTGATGAGCGCGCGCGCGATTGGCAGTTCAGCAGTCGGCGCGGCGGTTGGCCCGGCGGTCGGCTGCACGGCGACTTCCGGCGGCGCGACGACAACCTCAGCCGCACCCGGCGCGCTGGCGATACCCTGATTGACCGCCGTTGGCCGCGTTGTAAGCTGCGCAGCGCCATCGGCCTGATAGGCGATCAGGTTGTAATACACCCCGCCGTAGAAAGGCTGCGCGGGAATGTCGTATGAATCAGTCGCGCCATTGGCCGTTACTGCCAGCGAAATACCCTGGATGGCGGCTGGAATGCTGACGATCCCTGTCTCGCCAAAAGATAGATCGGTGGCGACGGTCGTGCCGTCGGCCAGTGTGGCTGTAACCGTTGAGCCGCCGGGGATACCGTTCAACAGGCTGATACGCGCCTGAGTGGCATCCATACCGCTCACATCGTCCGGCAATACCTGGAGGGAAATATCATCGGCTGTCCCAAGCGCCGCGACGGTCACCGCCTGTCCGGCTTCAACGGTCAGTGTGCCTTCCAGTACGACATCGTCCGAGCCAGCGACTTTCAGGGCGGCATCGTAAGTGCCTGCCGGGATTGCCACGTGTTCGGTCATCCCGCCAATCTCCAGCGACGGCGCGACCAGCGTATCATTCAGATACACGTCGACAGCGGGCGCGCCGGCCACACCATGTACCAGCCGCACGAGACCGCTGTTACCCTGGGCGGCGGTCGGAGCGGTCAGCAGCAGCGCGGCAGGTGATTCTGCCGGGCCGTACACTACCAGCACGTAGCTGGTGCCGCTGACCAGCGCCAGAGCATCCGGGTTGAGCAGCGCGTCAGCCGGAGCGCCGCCAGCGGGGACAACCACAAAATCGTAGATGAAACTACTATCCAGATCGAGACTGCCTGCCGCCTGACCGAACTGCAAGTTGGGGATAGCAACCTGCCCATCGGCCAGCGCCACATCAACGGCGGGCGCTTCGGGAATGGCATGGACAGCGGCGAAACGGGCTTTGCCCAGCGCCAGAGGGGTCAGATCATCCTGATACGTCACGAACGCGAGCGGCGTGCCGGGCGCGGCGATCAACGTCAGCGCCGTGCCAGTGGCCGGGTTGATAGATTGTTCCCACAGCGGCGCTGTGTCACCGGCGGCGGTGACGGACAACTGATACGCGCCGGCGGGCAAGCTGACATAACCGGTGGCCTGGCCGTAATCAAGACCGGCGATAGTAAGCTGACCATCGGTATAGATGTCTACGGCGGGAGCCTGCGGGATGGCATGGACAAAGCGCACCAGCGCGCCACCCGCATCCTGCGCGCCGACCGTACCGGCAAGGGTCAGGAAAAGCGCCAGCGCCAGCAGCGCCACGACGCTTCGTTGCAAACGACTGTTCATAACAAGACTACTCCTCAAGCTGTTTCCCAAATGATGGACAGGGCGTGCCCTGCCCGCTGCTCCTGCTACAGTCGAATGCAGCGCATCCGACTGCCCGATAATGGTGACTGTAATGGTCGCTTCAGTGTATGGTACAGATGGCCTACTGTTGTAAGGGCGGCCTCATCGTACCGCCCGTGCTGCTTAGGTGCCTTCTTCCCACTGGCTCAGGTAATGTTCCTGCTCGGCAGTCAGGGTGTCAATATGAACCCCCATAGCTTCCAGTTTCAGCCGGGCGATTTCGTGATCAATCGCTTCAGGGATGGTGTAAACCTGGGGCTGCATCTGGCTGGCGTTCTTCACCATATATTCCGTGCCAAGAGCCTGGTTAGCGAAGCTCATATCCATAACGCTGGCGGGGTGGCCTTCGGCGGCGGCGAGGTTAATCAGACGGCCCTCACCCAGCAGGTACAGCGCCCGTCCATCCACCTTGTACTCTTCGACAAAGGGGCGCACCAGGCGGGGTTTGTCGCTGCTCATTTTCTCCAGCGCCGGGATATTGATTTCAACATTGAAATGGCCGGAATTCGCCAGGATCGCGCCGTTCTTCATGCGGGCAAAGTGCCGTTCGTCGAGTACATTGATGTCGCCGGTGGCTGTAACGAAAATATCACCAATTGGCGCGGCTTCATCCATCGTCATCACGCGGAAACCATCCATAACAGCTTCCACCGCGCGCAGTGGGTTGACTTCGGTTAGTACGCCATTCGCCCCCCTGCCCGACGGGAGGCTGGCAAGACCCCGGCTGCACCAGCCGTAGACCGCCACGACGATGGTACGACCGGCCAGCAGAATGTTGGTTGCCCGGACGATGCCATCAACCGTACTCTGACCCGTGCCATAGCGATTGTCAAACAGATGCTTGGTGTCGCTGTCGTTAACAGCGATAACCGGAAAGGCCAGCGCGCCGTCTTTTGCCATCGCGCGCAGGCGGATAACGCCGGTGGTGGTTTCTTCCGTGCCGCCGATGATGTCTGTCAGCAGTTCACGGCGGCTTTTGTGAATGGTGCTGACGAGATCGGCACCATCATCCATCGTAACATGCGGCTTGTGGTCGAGGGCTGCCTTAATGTGTTCGTAGTATACGGTATTGTCCTCGCCCTTGATGGCGTACACCGGGATTTCGTAATTTGCCACCAGGGAGGCGGCCACATCATCCTGGGTGGACAGCGGGTTTGAGGCACACAGCACCACATCCGCGCCGCCGACCTGAAGGGTATGCATGAGGTTGGCGGTTTCGGTCGTAACGTGCAGGCAGGCCGAAACACGCACGCCCTGCAGGGGCTTCTCGCGCGCGAAACGTTCGCGGATAGCGCGCAGCACAGGCATCTCCTGCTCCGCCCATTCAATTCGATACCGCCCGCCCGGCGCTAAATCGAGATTCTTCACATGATTATCAACGGCAGCCATTATGTCTCCTGAAGCGGACTAAACAAAACGGAAAGATTGTAACACACCATCCGGTGAAAGCCAGTGACGACCGGACGCTAAACCAGCGTTTGCTCTACGATGTCGCCGGAAGCGGTTGTAACAGGCTGTCAAGCACACCGTTGTCATCAAAATGGGCGCGGAAGCGTTCCACAAATTCGACCAGCGAATAGCTGTGATTCTGCGTGCCAACCTGTTCTAGTACATAGGTTGCGCACAGTGCGCCAACCAGTCCGGTAAGCTGCATCGGCCAGCCGGATACCAGCCCGCGTACCAGCCCGGCGCGGAAGGCGTCGCCGACACCGGTGGGGTCTTTGATGTGGTCAGTCGGGAAGGCGGGGACTTCGATCCGTTCACCGTTCTGATAGATGTGCGAGCCGCGCGGCCCCTGGGTGACGACGAGGACTTCGATCTTGCGACATAAATCATCCAGCGTCTGGCCGGTTTTTTTGCAGATGATTTCGGCCTCGTAAGCATTGACCACCAGTGCGTAAGCGCCCTGCATATCCCGGTCGAGTTCTTCGCCGGTCAGCCGGGGTACCTGCTGGCTGGGGTCATAGATGAATCGCAGGCCGCGCTCCCGGCATTCCTGCGCCAGATTGCTCATGGCCTGGGGGTCATTGGGAGAAATTACAACCAGATCGGGTTGGCCGTCAAAGACATCAGCGAGGCGGTAGTCTTTCGCGTAGGCCATCGCGCCGGTATAAAACGAGGCAATCTGGTTATTATCCAGATCGGTGTTGGCAAAAAACGAAGCGGTAAAAACGTCGTCTATCTGGCGTACCGTGCTGGTGTCCACGCCTACCTGTTCCAGCCGGGCACGGTATTCAGGGAAGTCGCGCCCAACGGTGCCCACGAGCTTCGGGCGTAAGCCCATCAGCGCAATATTATAGGCGATGTTCGCCGCAACGCCGCCCCAGTGTTTCGTCATCTCGTCTACCAGGAAGCTGAGGCTGACCTGGTGAAGCTGATCCTTGATGAAGTATTCAGTGAAGCGCCCCGGAAAGCGCATCAGATAATCGTAGGCGATTGAGCCGGTAACTAAAATATCCATTGGCCTGTTTGTACCCTCAAGCTGGAGAAGTATTCCTCTCTCGGAACGAATGCAGCAAAAGAGTATACCATAAGCCCGCGCGCGTTGTAGAATTGAAATGAATTATTGGGGCACACAGGATGGTTTTATGACACTTTTCGATCAGCACCGCCTGGACATCAGCCGGCTGCGCCTGGATACGGAAGGGCTGCGGCGGGGATGGTACAGCGATAAATATTTCGAGAATGTAGTGCGCGTGCTGGAAGGCGCGCGGGCGGCGGGATATCACTTCAGCGGCATCAGCCCGCGACCGCTGCCGGTGGACGTTTCGCATCTGCCGGTCGGCGAAATTCAGGTCGAAGCTCAGATATTTAACCGCCGCGCGCCGTATGCTCTCAATGTTGGCCTGGAGGCGGCGCTGGTGATGCTGCGCCGCGCTGCCGGCTATTACGAAAAAGGTGAGTTCGTCGAACGCTGGCGGGAGCTGGAGGTCGAGGCGGTTGAGGATGGCGCGTTCACCTATTATGAGGGTGATACCGAGGACGTGCAGCCGGTTATCAAAATTCGCGGCTGCTACCGTGACTTTGGCCTGCTGGAAACACCGATTCTGGGGATACTCACTCGCGCCAGCCGGATCGCCACAAATGTCTATGACGTTTTGAAAGCGGCGCGCGGCAAGCCGGTGCTGTTTTTCCCGGCACGGTTTGATCTGCCGGAAGTCCAATCGGTGGACGGTTATGCCTACTGGGTGGCGGTACAGCGTTACAATCAGGATACCGGCAGCCAGCTTGTGCCGCTGGTTAGCACGGATGCGCAGGGTGAATGGTGGGGCGGACGGGGCGGTGGTACCGTGCCGCACGCGCTGATCGCCTGTTTTCTGGCGGATACAGTCGAGGCGATGGTGGTCTTTGCCGAACACGTGCCGGTGGATGTGCCGCGTATCGCACTGGTGGATTTTAATAACGACGCGGTGGGCGCGGCGGTGGCAACACTGCGGGCGTACTGGCCGCGTTATCAGGCGGCACTGCTGACCGGCAATGTCGAAGAGCGCAAACGCTGGACGCTGTATGGGGTGCGGCTGGATACGAGCGCCAACATGCGGGATGTGTCGTTGTCGCCAGGGCAGGGTTATGGTGTAAGCGCCGATCTGGTGCGGGTGGTGCGGCAGGCGCTTGATAATGCCTGGCAGGATTGGAATATGTTTGGCGACCAGGCTGGAGCCGCCCAGGAATTTTGCCGGAACGTGAAAATCGTGGTCAGCGGCGGTTTTAAACGTGAGAAAATCGAGCAGTTTGAGGCGGATGGGGTGCCGGTGGATGTATATGGCGTGGGTTCAACCCTGCTGCGCAACGATGCGGAAACGAACACCGACTTCACGATGGACGTGGTACGAGTGCTGGTAGATGGCCGCTGGGTGGATATGGCAAAACTGGGACGTAAGCCGAATGACAACCCGGATTTGCAGCCGGTTGACTTGGGCCAGTTTGGATGAGGTGGTGGGATGCAATCGGATGATGGCAGCTCGAAAGCTGCGAAAGGCCGCGAACCGCGTTTCGTGCCCGGTCAAATGGGACGGCGGCTGTATTCGATGGCGGCGCTGGTAGAACGGATTGAAGCCGCGTTCATCGAGGAACACGGTCTGGACTCGCCGGAACTGCGCGAAGCGGACACACCGGCGAAACGGTTGAAACTGGTACTGGCGACAGCGGAATACGTGCTGGCCGTCGAGTCGGTTCAGCTTCGGGCGAACGAGCGCGCCGATGTGGTAAGCCGGGTGTATAGCAACCTGTTTGGTTATGGCCCGCTGGATGCCCTGTTTCTGGATGAGCGCATCACGACGATTTCGCTGGAAGGCGCGGAACGGGCCGCCGTGCGTTATGGGCATGGTGATTTAACGTCGCTCGGTACAATTTTTCAGGATACAGCGCAGTTCCAGCGGGTTCTCAAACGGCTGCTGCTGGATGCGGGCGCCGAACTGCGGGATGACCAGCCATATATTGAAGTCGGTCTGACGCTGGATGATCGTCCGGTGTGTGTTAATCTGGTGGGGCCGCCGGTGGTCATCCAACCGAGCGCCGACATTCGTGTACATTCGCCCATATTACCCACGCCAGAAAAACTGGTTGAAACTGGTTTTTGGACGGCTCAGGCGGCTGAACTGCTGGCGGCGCTGATGCAGTCCTCACATGGTGTGCTGGTGGTTGGCGAAGCGGAGTCCGGCAAAACAACGCTGTTAAGTGTGCTGGCGCGCTGGCTGCCGCAGCCTGCACAGGCCATTGCGGTTGAACGCGCCGGCGAACTGCGTTTGCCGCAGGATGTACAGCGGTTGCGGGTGCGGTGGCCGGTGGGCGATCAACCCGGTCTTTCGTTTGGGGAGCAGATTGGAAACGCACTGGCGCAGCAGCCAGCGGTTCTGCTGCTGGACGAAGTGCGGTCTGACGAACCGCTGACGATTGCGCCGCTGCTCCAGGATGACAATGCTCCCCGCCAAGTCTGGTCGTTTCGTGGGCCAATTTTTGATAAGCGGCTGCAAAGCGCGCTGGGGATGCTGGCGCGCCGCGCGGATTTCGGCCAGGGTGAAGAAATGGTGCGGGCGCTGTATCAACGGCTGCCGTTTGTCGTGACGGTCAACAACCTGAACGGGACGCTGCGCCTGTGGAGCGTAGGGGAGTGGCAGTTTAAACACAGCCCGGATTACCCGACGTATGTGCCGCTGATGCGTGTGGAAAACGGCGTTCTGCGGCTGACTGGCGAACGTCCGGCGCGCGAGGTGGCTGTGGGGGAGAAATTCTGGGGATGATTCTGGAGGAGCGCACCGCCGTGCGCCCCTCCTGCTGTCTACGGTACGATTTCGCTGACGACTTCGATGCCGTTGAGCATCATGTGATACAAAAAGACCAGATGTAACAACTCGGCGTCGTGGGGTACGAGGCCAAGCTGCTGCGCCGCAGCCACCGGCAGATCGTAAGTATCAACCGTATCCACCGGCAGAATAATACGGATGTTACGCTGCTGGTGCTGGTTGGCGGATAAACGCAGATGCATCGCCAGTTGGTAGGTGCAGAGATCGGTGCAGTCGCCGGTGATAATCCAGTTAGCAATCTGCGGACGCGCCGCTATCCATTCATTAAAGCCGGGAGCAAGACCGCTGTTGATCGAATTCTTAGGGATCACCGTGATCTGCTCGAAGAAGGGGAGCGACTTAAAGGCCTGGACGGTTTCCGATTCGACCGTTCCCCGAATGCAGTGGGGGCCGTACTGCGCGAACTCCACCGCATCCTCCGGGTGGGTATCCTGCGGCAGCGCGATGTCTCGCACACCCTGTGACCACGCCAGTTCAAACAGCCGCCTGATCGGTTCGATGATGGTTTTCACACGTGGCGATGACAGCGGTCCGACGTGGCAGAAACCTTCGATCACATCCACTGAAATAATGCCGACCGTCTGCGCCCCGTTTTGGGTGAGAGATGCCAGCGACAACGGTTGTAAACCCGCTTTCCAGTCCAGCAGCCATTCGATGAAGGGCTGGCTTTGCCTGATAAACGCCTGTACATTCGCTGTGGTGGGTATGTATTCCATATTATCCCCCGATCAAAAATCAGGGCGAACCGTTCGTTCGACCTGTCGCTGCACTACTGATACGCCTGGACAGCGGCGGCAATGATCTCGTAGGGCGCGCCGCCGCGATCATATCGCTGACCGCCCACCTGAATCCATTCCAGATCGCCACCGTCAACCCGAATCAAAACGGCGGGGGTGCCCTGTACGCCGGCCCGCTGGCCCACCGCGACATCGGTTTCAATCTGTTTTTGGGACTGCGCGCAGGCGAGGGCGGCACTGTAATCGAGGCCGAGGCTCTGGGCGATAGTCCGTCCGGTATTGCCATCATAACGCCCGGTTGAGGCCATCTGATACAGACGATCCTTCACTTCCCAGAATACGCCGGGACGCTGCTCATCCAGGCAAACGGCAATTGCGCCGAGAAAAGCCGTCACCTGGCCGCCGGCGGTAGGGAAGGTGCGATATTCAAATCTGGCCTGCCCCGTTTTTACGAAGTCATTAATCACCCGTTCGCTGGTTGGCAGATAGTCAATGCAGTGAGGGCAGGCAAAATCCGCAAACTCAACAATCGTGATACGAGCGTCAGGATTACCGAGGACGAACCCGCCGTCCGCCGTGCGGGACATAGGTACGTCAGCGTAATTCTGGATGGACACGGCGGTATTGTTATTTGCCAGCAGAATGGCCGCGAAGGCAGCCACGACCGCGATACCGATAATCGCCACAATAACCAGTGTATTTCGTGAGGCCGTGAGTTTAGCAGGTTGGACATTAGAAGCCATGAGACAGTCACTCTCACACTATAATCCGATTTCAAACCCGATTGTTACGCAAGGCAGCGGGCATATCAAATGAATGTTGGGTGAGAGGCGAATAAACACAGGGGCGACCATTGGTCGCCCCTGTCAGGATCAGCGTGAACGATGCTGTCGCTCGACCTACGAATTGGAGTCCACGACGCTGGCGAGAACGGCAAAAGGCACGCCGCCCCGGCTAAACTGCTGGCCGCCGGCGCTGATCCAGATGGGTTCAGCGTCATCAATGCGAATCATGACAGCAGGTGTGCCGGTGACGCCGAGGGTCTGGCCGAGCTGGGCATCCGTGAGAACCTGACTGCTGGTTCGGGTACATTCCAGCGCCCTGTTGTAGTCCAGCCCTAAAGTCTGTGTCAGGTTTCGCCCGGAGTTGCCATCGTAACGACCACTGGCGGCCATGTTAAACAGGGTGTCTTTGGCTTCCCAGAAGGCGCCGGTACGTTGTTCATCCAGGCAGACCGCCAGTTCGCCGAGGAACTGGGTCAACTGGCCGCCGGCAGTGGGCATAATCCGAAATTCGAAATTGGCTTTGCCGGTTTTTACGTATTCTTCAATGAACTTGTTCGTATCTGCCAGATACGTAATGCAGGCCGGTCAGGCATAGTCGGCCCACTCGACCACCGTGATACGCGCGTCCGGGTTGCCGAGGACGAAGCCACCATCCGGCTGCCGCGAGAACTGCATTCCCTGATAACCGGTTGAAGTGACGGCAGTCTGATTGTATGCCACCAGAATCGCCAGCCCAGCCGCGATGACGGCAACACCGATGATGACAAAAATTACCAGCGTACTGCGTTGGGATGGGCTGCGGGGTGGCGAAGGTGTCGTGTTTACTTCCATGTACTTTACCATTCTGAATAAACCGGATTGTCTATCAATCTATAACGTATCTTGGCCGGGTTATCAAGAGGCGGTATAGTTGAAAATCATTTCAGGAGAGGATTTGATGCGCGCTGTTGACCTGATTGCCAAAAAACGTGACGGTTTGCCGCTGGCTGCCGAGGAAATTCAGTGGTTCATTCAAGCCTATACACGCGGTGACGTGCCGGACTACCAGGCGGCAGCTTTTCTGATGGCGGTGTTTATACGCGGCATGTCCCGCGAGGAAACGGTCAATCTGACGCTGGCGATGGCACACTCTGGCGACGTGCTGGATTTGTCGGACATCACCGATTATGCGGTAGACAAACATTCGTCCGGCGGGGTAGGGGACAAAACCACCCTGGTTGTGCTGCCGCTGGTGGCGTCATGCGGGGTGCCGGTAGCCAAGATGAGCGGTCGCGGTCTGGGATTTTCTGGCGGCACGCTGGACAAGCTGGAGTCTATCGCCGGTTACAATGTTCATCTGTCGAATGAGGATTTCCGGCGGCTGGCGCGGCAGACCGGCATCGTGCTGTCGGGGCAGTCCCATGACCTGGCCCCCGCTGACGGCAAACTCTACGCGCTGCGCGATGTAACCGCTACCGTACCCTGTCTGCCGCTGATTGCCAGCAGCATCATGAGCAAGAAGATCGCGGCAGGCGCGAATGGTATTGTGCTGGATGTGAAGGTGGGGCGCGGTGCGTTCATGACCAATCTGGATGACGCGCGCGCGCTGGCGCAGATTATGGTGGACATTGGCACGGATGCGGGGCGCGACATGATCGCGGTGCTGTCGGATATGAATCAGCCGCTTGGTGCGGCTGTTGGCAATGCGCTGGAAATGGCGGAAGCGATCACCACACTGAAGGGTGATGGCCCGGCGGACTTCCGCGAACACTGTCTGGTACTGGCGGGTTACATGCTGCGGCTTTATGGTCGTGGTCGCCAGTGGACGGACGAGTCGCAGATTCGGCAAACCCTGGTTGAACATCTGAACGATGGCCGCGCCCTGGCGAAGTTTCGCCAACTGGTTGAGGCCCAGGGCGGCGATGTCCGGCTGGTGGACGATCCGGCGCTGCTCCCGAAAGCATCTATCGTGGAAACTTATCACGCTGCTCAGGATGGTTATATCGCGCAGGTAGCGGCGGAAGAAATCGGTATGGCCTCGTTTGATCTGGGCGCGGGGCGTGAGAAAAAAGGCGATCCGGTGGATTTAGCGGTCGGGCTGGAAGTACATGTTAAAGTCGGCGACCGGGTGACGGCAGGCGCACCGCTGGTAACGATTCACGCCAATGACCGGCAGCGCGTTACGGCCTGTCGGTCGCGGCTGGAGCGCGCGTTTGCGTATAGTCAGACACCAGTTGAACCGCTGCCGCTGTTTTACGGCACGCTTTACGGCGGGCGGCCTACTGGAAGCTGACAGCCACTATAGAAACACGACATCCGTGTGCCTATGGTGTTGCCGTATCTGCCGCGACGAGACACATTTTCCCGCCGCGCCGAAGGCAGATTGAATCAAACACATACTGATTTACAGGCGCGTCAACCCAATAACCCTCCTCAAATCGAATTGTGCCATTTATGCTGTTGTAGGGGGTAGTTGTGAGGGTTGTCATAACATCGGTGTTGGAGGATTGCAGCGCCGATATGAGCCAGCCAAAGGCATCGTAAGTCAGAGTTGCCAGCAGTCCCGGCGCGGGTACATAGAGACCCGCCTGCGCGTATTGTTCGCTAAACGCCGCGTCGGGAAGGCTGCCGCTGGATACAACCTTAATGCCTTCCAGCGAAGGTCGCAGACGTGTGAACTGTTCCAGCGCGAAGACTTCCCCACCGATTAGCGGGGCTTCAGCCCTTGCCGCTTCGGTCACTGCTGCGCGGGAATACATCGTAACCATCTCATCCACTAACGGATTGGACAGCACCAGAATGTTGTTCGTTTCCGGCTTTGCGCCCCACGATCCGACCACCAGCACAGGCAGGCTGCCAAAAGCGCGCTGAGTCTCGGCATCCGTCGCGGCATAACCCAGCACGACGACCGCTTTCACCAGCGGATCACCGGCCAGCGCGTGGGCGCGGTCAGCCGCGCTGGCGACCGTGCCGCCGTCGTCTACCGGCAGCAGTTCAATAGAGGAGTAGGTGTCCTGTAAAGCCAGTTTCGCCGCGTACAGCGCGTTATAACCGACCTCACGATACCGTCCCTCAAATGGCGCGAGCAGCGCAATCCGGCTGATCTCTCGCGGCCTCGGCGCGCAGGCGCTGACCAACAGCACAACCCAAACCGCCAAAGCGCCCCATGACAGGGATTTTCGACTTATCACTGTTTAACACCCATTCGCCAGATGCTCCTGGAAGGTGCGGGCGAAATCGTGATAACCATCGCTGCGGCAGTCGGCGCGGAAGTAATAAAAGTCGCTGGTGGCGGGATAGACCGCCGCCTGAATCGCGGCCAGTCCCGGATTAGCGATGGGGCCGGGGGGCAGGCCGTCGTTCAGATATGTGTTATAAGGTGAGATCACATTGGAATAGTTCGCGGCGGTGATACGCGGCCACCAGTTACCGGCTCGCCCAATGGGATATTGCACGGTTGGATCAGCTTCCAGGCGCATTCCATCGCGCAGGCGGTTGCGGTAAACGCTGGCAATCATGGGCTGCTCATCGGTGTGGATGGCCTCGCGTTCCACAATCGAAGCCAGTGTCACGACCTGATACAGTGTCAGACCCTGAGCCTGTGCATCGAGAGGAAGCTGCGGTCCGACGCGCTCCTGGAAGGTATCAAGCAGGAAGTCCCGCAGCCAATCCACTGTAACCTCGGCAGGCACCTGGTAGGTGTCAGGATACAAAAAACCTTCCAGCGACGCGCCAGCAGGCAGGCCAACCTGCTGAGCGAAAGCCACATCTACGGGCGCGCCCGGCCCAACAGCAGCCAGAAAGTCGGTGCCAGTGAAGGGGAAAAATGGATTGTTATCAATCGCAGTGGCGATTTCTTCCAGCCGCCAGCCTTCCAGAATGCGGAAGGCGAACTGGCTGAACCGGGAATCCGTCAGAGCAATGGCAATATCCGGGATGGTCTGGGAACGGTTGAGGAAATAGGTTCCGGCTTCAAGCTGGCGGTCGAGGTCGTACAGCCGCACATAATCTACGAACAGCCGCGCGTCCGTGATGAGATTCTGCGCGAGAAGATTTTGCGCGATTACGGGTGGGGTGTCGCCGGGATTGACGGTGAAGCGCAGCGGCGTCGTGTCAGTGCTGACGGCGCGATTCAGATCAGCCTGGCGGGATGAAAGCGAAAACCGGATCAGCGTCTTCTGGATGAAATCCACCGGCTGCCCGCCGGAAATAACAAACAGCGCGCCCGCGCTCAGCAGTGCAAACAGCACGAGCACGGCAGCAGCAAGCAGTCCATAACGGATTAAACGGGGCAAGGGACGCTCCTTAGGTCGGGGGCGGTAAGGCAGTCAAACCATCACGCACGGCGTCGAGGTAACTTTGCAGCATCACCCGCGCGGCCAGGTCATCAATCGGGTCGCGGGGTTTGCGGCGCTGGCGGATCGAGAGGTCACGGGCATCGAGGCTGGTTAGCTGCTCATCCCACAGGATAATCGGCAGCGATGTTGTGGCCTGAAACCGCTCTACCCATTTTCGCACGGTATCTGCCTGGGTGTATTCACCGGCCTGTGCCTGATCGTTAAACGGCAGCCCGACGACAATGGCCGTGACTTGCTGTTCCGCCGCGATACGGTTGATGCGCTCGAAATCCGCCTGCTTGGTGGTTCGGTTAATGATCGTCAGTTCCCGCGCCACGAGGCCGGACGTATCGCTGACCGCTAACCCTATCCGTTTCAGGCCGTGATCTACGCCCAGGAGTTTCATGCCGGGGCTTCCACCAACTGCATCGTGATCCGCATCGGCAGCAGCGGCATCTGCTCAAAGCCCTCCGGCGAGATGGCAATGGCGGGCAGCGTGCCGTCCGCCAGTTGGATTTCATTGATGAGGTAGGCGGTGGCATCGTTTAAGGACTTACCGGCCAGCCGCTCGCCCAGCATGTCAGCGTTGATCTGCTGGCTGACGAGGCCGCTGCCGGTGAGACCAAATGTGATGCGTCCGGTCGTAGTATCAACATGGGACACGCTGCCGCGCTCGTAGCTGACGGTCTGCGGTTTGATATACTGACCGACGGCAATCTGGTTGGACATCTGCGCGTAAACAATCTGCCGCGCGAGCTGTTCATCAACGGCGGTCGCTTCCACGACCACCCGCATAGTCAGCGACAGGGTATCGGCCACATCGCCGGGGCGCGCGCTGAAGGTGGTCCAATCACTGCGTTCTTCGGCAATGTGGACGGTTTCCAGAATGATGAACTGGGTATCGGTCAGGCGAGGCTCCATCTCGATATAAGCCCGCGCCTGAAGCTGCTGGCGCAGCGTGGCAAGCAGCCGGTCGCGGTCGTCGGCGCTGACCGTGCGCTGGGTTCGCGCGGTGCCGCCCGATGTGGGCGCGACGTTGCGGACACTCACGCGGTCGGCCAGCGGGCCAATCACCGTGTTGATCAGACCGCTGTCAACATTCCCCGCTGCGCCGCCCGCGCTTGGCAAGGCTTCCACCGGCACCTCGATTTGCAGCCCCAATCCGGCGGCCAGTTCAACATCGCGGGTCGTGCGGAATTGAATCGGCGTGCCGGCGCTGGTCGTAACGACCGTGCCGGCGGGTATGGTGATGGCCGCATTCGTCTGATTGACGAACACCACCGATCCCGTTGCCAGTGTATCGCCCAGGTCTTGCGCGCCGGTTGTTTCTATCGTGCCGCTGTCTTCGATCTGCGCGCTGAGTTTGATAGCCGGCACCAGCCGGTTTTCAACATCCAGTGTGGTCAGGTTCGGGTCAGCGATGATGTCTGTTTCAACCTGCAAACGGCTTTGCGCCAGGGTGAGGGTTACAGTGGCACTCGGCAGCACGACATACGCCGCCCCGCCCAGCACCGCCAGCACGATCACCAGAATCACGAGCCGTCCGAGCAGTCGCCCGCGCCCGGAGCGCGGTTCGCCGCGCACCCGGCTGGCGACTTCCATCAGTTCGTCGGGTTCGGGTTCGCTGTCAGGACGCTGGAAACGTGAGGTAAAAACCTTTGCCCGACCGCGTTTCCAGCGCCCGCGCTCACTCGCGCCAATGGTTTCAAAGGTGCTGATATTCAGTTCTTCGGCATGTTTGATGACTTCAGGATCGTGCGTGACCAGCGCCAGACGGATGGCGCGGCGCATGGCCTCGCGCTGAATCAGCACCAGGTCGAGTTTGCGGGTGAGAACCGTGCCTTCCTCCGGCCAGATCAGCAGGACACGTTTGCCCCGCAGAAACGAAAGCCGGTCACGGACGGAAGCCGCATCTTCACCTACTTCAAGCTGAATATAATCCGGTCGGTCTGCCATCAGCCTTTGTAATTCTGAGCAATTAATTGACGCGCTTTTGCCAGCGCGGCGGGCAACTGGCTGGCATCCTTACCCCCGGCCTGCGCCAGATTGGGACGACCGCCGCCCCCGCCGCCAACCACCGCCGCAATTTCCTTCACCAGATTGCCGGCGTGTAACCCCTTCTTCGTCAGATCATCGGTGACGGCCACCAGCAACTGCGGTTTATCATCCACCGCGCTGCCCACAACCATCACGCCGCTGCTGACCCTGTTACGAAACCAGTCGGACATTTCGCGCAGGTTATCCATCGTCAGCCCGTCAAGGGTGGCAACGAGCGCCGGAACGCCGTTGATGCTTTCCAGATGCGCGACCATCTCATTAAAGTTACTGCGGGCGATGTCGCGCTGCAACTGCTGGATTTGTTTCCTGGCGGCAGCCAGTTCGTCCTGCAACGCTTCGACCCGCATGGCGGCCTGTTCCGGGGTTGTGCCTAACCGGTGCGCCACTTCGCCCAGTGTGTGCCGGGCACGCTGAATGTATTCGACCGCGCCGCGCCCGGTCAGCGCCTCAACCCGGCGGATACCCGCGCTGACACTGCCTTCGCTCACAATCACAAACGGCCCGATTTCGCCAGTTTCGTGGACATGAACGCCGCCGCATAGTTCGTAGCTGTAGCGGTCTCCGTTGTCCGCAACCACAATGGTGCGAACGCGGTCGCCATATTTTTCCCCAAACAGCGCCATCGCGCCTTCAGCGCGGGCCTGTGCCAGTGATTTTTCCTCGGCATGAACCGGGTAGTTTTTCTGGATGATGGCATTGACCTGGGCTTCGATGTCCGCAATTTCTTCCGGCGTCAGTTTATCGTTATGCACGAAGTCAAACCGCAGCCGGTCGGGCGCCACCAGTGACCCGCGCTGCTGGACGTGCGTGCCCAGGCGTCCGCGCAGCGCCGCGTGTAACAGATGCGTGCCGGTATGGTTGCGGGTGATGTCGGCGCGGCGCTCGGCATCCACATCCGCGCGGGCGGCGTCACCCTCGCGCGGTGTGCCTTCAATGACTTCACCAACGTGGACGATGAGACCGCCTACCGGTTGTTTCATGTCCTCAACTTCAATCACCCAATCCTGGCCTGTGATCGTGCCGGTGTCGCTGATCTGGCCGCCAGCCTCGACGTAAAACGGCGTTGTGCCCAGCACTACTTCCACCCGGTCACCGGCGATCACGCTGTCCACGCGCTGCCCGTCGCGGAACAGCGCCAGCACCCGATCTTCGGCTGTGGTGGCTGTGTGCGGCTGGTAAACCACGCCCCTGTCGCCCAGCAGTTTCGCCGCTTTTAACTGCGCCAGCGTTTCGCCATAAAGTTCAGCCAGATCAATCTCACCCATCGCCTGCCCGCCGCCGCTGACTTCGGCGTGGCGCGACTCTTCTTCATTGAAACCGCGCATATCCACGCTGAAGCCGCGTTCGCCGGCGATGTCCTGAATTACCTGAATGGGTAGGCCAAGTGTGGCTTTAAGATAAAATGCCACACGTCCCGGTAGTTCGGTCTTGCCAGTCTGCTGGAGCATATCGAGTTCCGCTTCCAGTTCGCTCAGGCCGCGATCTAACGTGCGGTGGAAACGAATCTCTTCCTGCGTGATGATCTTCTTGATCGCCTCGGTGCGTTCTACCAGTTCGGTATAGTGCCCGCCCATGATGTCAATTACGGTCTGCGCGACTTCGGCCAGAAACGGCTGGTTAAAGCCCAACTTCGCGCCAAAACGCGAGGCGCGCCGGATGACCAGCCTGCACACGGAGTCGCGGCCTTTCGCGCCGGGCAGCACGCCATCGGCGATCAGAAACACCGCCGCGCGCATGTGATCGGCGATCACACGGTAAGGCACGATGTTCGTGTCACGTTCGGCGTCGGTCTGCCCGGTAAGCTGCTGGGTCTTTTCGATAATCGGCATAAACAGATCGGTGTCGTAGTTGGCCTTGACACCGTTGACCACACTCAAAATGCGTTCCAGCCCCATGCCGGTATCTACGCCGGGGGCGGGCAGGGGGACATCGTACTGGCCGCTGTGATCGGGATCGGGCTGCGTGCGGTTGAACTGCATGAACACCAGGTTCCATAGTTCGAGGAAACGGTCATCTTCCGCCTCCAGCGATGGGATGATATTGCCCACGCCGCGCTCCGGGTATTTATCCCAGTGCAGTTCGCTGGTTGGGCCGCAGGGGCCGGTTTCCGCCATCTGCCAGAAGTTCGTTTTCGCGCCCAGCCGGGCCACCCGCTGCGGGTCAACGCCCATCTCGTTCACCCAGATATTGTAGGCCTCGTCGTCGTTGTGATAAACCGTGAACGCCAGCCGGTCAGCCGGCAGGCCATAAACTTCGGTCAGCAGCGTGTAGGCAAACCGGATCGCATCGCGCTTGAAATAATCGCCAAAGCTGAAGTTGCCCAGCATTTCAAAGAAGGTATGGTGGCGCGGCGATGGCCCAACGTTCTCAAGGTCATTATGCTTACCTGAGACCCGCAGGCATTTCTGGGAGGTGGTGGCGCGTTTGTAATCCCGTTTATCCAGACCGAGGAAGACATCCTTGAACTGCACCATACCCGCGTTGGTGAACAGCAGCGTCGGGTCATTGGCAGGGACGAGCGAAGAAGAATGTACCTGCTTGTGTCCCATCTCCTCGAAATAATCCAAAAATGCCTGGCGCGCCTCGACGCTGGTCATCGGTTTCATGAGAGCCGGTTATCCTTGCTTAGTCGGTGGTAATTTGTGGAAATTATAGTAGGTGCGAGAAGGGTTCACAAGGGATTTTGTATTCCTTATAAAATCGGCCTCTGGTAAAGCAGGCGCTTCGTGTATACTGTGCAAACTTTCAGCACATTCAAATTATTCAGGACGGCGGTTTATGCCCACGATAGACGAACAGGTCGAAATTCTGATGTCGGGTGCGGAGTACGGCGACCCACAAACCCGCGAAAATATGAAACGTGAACTGCATGGGCGGCTGGTTGAAGCCGAAAAAAGCGGGCGACCGCTGCGGGTGTACTGCGGTTACGACCCGCGCACCGCCGACCTGCATCTGGGGCATACCGTTACGATGCGGAAACTGCGCCAGTTCCAGGACTTCGGCCACGATGTGACATTCCTGATCGGTACATTCACCAGTCTGATCGGTGACCCGTCGGACAAGGACAAGGCGCGGGAGCAGCTAACACGCGATCAGGTGATGGAAAACGCACGCACTTACGCCGAACAGGCGTTTAAGATTCTCGACCGCGACCGCACCCGTGTGCGTTATAACGACGAGTGGCTGTCCACGCTGGATTTTGCCGACATCATCCGGCTGGCAAGCAACTTCACCGTGCAGCAGTTCCTGGTGCGGGAAAATTTCAAAAAGCGGCTGGACGCTGGTGAAGCCATTTATCTACATGAACTGTTCTACGGATTGATGCAGGGTTACGACGCGGTGGCGCAGGAAACGGATGTGCAGGTCGGCGGGCAGGATCAGCTCTTTAATATTCTGGTCGCCGGGCGCAAGCTGCAAGAGGCGATGGGGCAGCGCCCGCAGGTAGCGATCATCATGGGTGAAAGCCTGCCGGGTACGGATGGCGATATCAAGATGAGCAAGAGCCTGGGCAATCACATCCCGATCATGGCTGAGCCATTCGACATGTTTGGCAAGGTGATGAGCGTGCCGGATAAGGCGCTGCTGATCTACCACAAGCTGCTGCTGGGCTGGACGCCGCAGCAGTTGGCCGATCTGAAGCATGGGCTGGAGTCCGGTGTGCTGCACCCGAACACGGAAAAGATGCGGCTGGCACGCACGCTGGTGGGTATTTTCCACACGCCGGAGGCTGCCGAAACCGCGCAGAAGAAATGGGATGAAGTGTTCCGCAGTCATGGCGGGCTGCCGACGGATATGCCGGAAGAAGTGCTAGCGAGCGAGGAGCGGGTGGTGGATATTCTGCGCCGCCTGAATATGGTTGCCAGCGGCGCGGAAGCCCGGCGTCTGATCGAGCAAAAGGGCATTCGCCTGAATGAACTGCCCGTAACCGACCAGCACGCAACCGTTACGCAGGAGATGCTGCCCGCCGTGCTGCAAGTGGGCAAACGTAAGTTCGTGCGGTTGGTCAGCCCGGCGAACGGGAAGTAACGATAGAACATTCATTGGCAATAATAAACGGGGTCAGCACTTGACCCCGTTTTGTTTGTGGATATGCGCGTGGTCTACTGCTGCGTTTCCGCGCCCAGCAGGCCGTTAATCATGTGAATGGTGCCGTTGGTGGCCGGGATGTTGACCGCGATTACCTTGACGCCATTGAGGTAGATGCCGTCTTCACGGGTTTCCGGCGTGATGGTCTGCCCGCCCAGTGTCATCAGCGCGGTTTCGCCATTCGCAACATCCTGCGATCTCAGATCACCTTCCACGATATAACCTTGCAGCCATGTCTGGAACGCCCCATTGTCGCGCGTGACAGTCTCCGGCACATCATCCATCAGAAAACCTGCCGGAATAAACAGCGTATACGGCCCTTCGCCCGTCAGGGTATCCGCCAGCCCGGCCTGTTCCAGAGAATCGGCAAAGGGCGTCAACAGTTCGTTAGCGCGCAGCGCGTCCATGACTGTGCCGGGTTCCGCCATTTTGCCCTGTACCAACCAGATGTCCGCCATTGGCGTTTCGTGGACTATCGCTTCCGCGCCGCTGCTGCCCGCTGTTGGGACAAGGGCGATCAGGAACAGGTTGCCCTCGGTGATGTCAATCTCACCCAGATCAGCTACGACCGTATCCGCGGTGCCGGATTCCATAAACCGCATGGTAAAGGTGCCGCTGTCATCACGAAGTCCTGTCCAACTGGTTACCCCGTCAGCGTTGCCCAATGACCTTAGCGCGGGAATATACACCACATCATTACGCACCAGATCAACGGTTGTCCCGTTAGGAAGGGCATTGACGAATGTGACATAAGACGTTCCCGGAATGAGTTCCGGGAAGGTTTCGTCAATCACTTCCAGTTTCAGGTCGCCGTCTTCCGCCGGGACGGCCGCTACCGTTGAGAAGGTCTGAGCCGCGAAACCGAGTTCGGCTGTTGTGCTGCCGGCTGCTGCCTGATAAGTACCAGCCGGAACCGCCATCCAGTCCGTGATCGTGCCAAAGTTCGCGCTGTCAGATGGGGGAATATCGTCGCTGAGTATCAGACTTACTGCGCCAGCGTCCGGCGCAAAATGCGCGAACCGCACAAACGCCATGTTCTGCATATCCTCGCCGCGCATATCCGTGCCGCCTGACAGAGCCGTTTCGGGCGTGCTTTCCTGCGCCGCAACCGGGAACACGACCAGCAGGAGGGTAAAAACGATCAACCATTTACGCATTGGTAAACCTCCATGATTGAGTATCAGGTGTTTTCGAGCGTAAGCGGTGAGGATTAGACGTACTATAAGAGCAGGCTGAGGTATGGCGGTTTTTTGACGAAATTCTTATGGATACAGGACCGCCGCACCCTGTATTTGCCCCTGTTTGAGCCGCAGCAGCACCTGATTGGCGGCATCCAGGTCAAACGTTTGAGTGTCGGCGTGAACGGGGATTTGTGCTGCCAGCGACATGAATTCCTCGGCATCCTGCCGGGTCGCATTGGCAACGCTGCGGATTGTGCGCTCGTGCCACAGCAGAGCGTAGGGCATGGCGGGCAGGTCACTCATATGGATCGCGTTGATGCATAATGTTCCGCCTTTTCGCAGGTGGCCGAGCGCCAGCGGCACCAGCCAACCCGCCGGCGCGAAAATAATGCTGCGATCAGGCTGATGCGGCGGCATAGCCTGAGCCTGTCCCGCCCACGCCGCGCCCAGTTCCTTCGCGTGACGCTGATGTTCGGCGCTGCGGGTAAAGGCGTAAACCTCGCAGCCCCAGTGCCGTGCCACCTGAAGGCAGATATGCGCGCTGCCGCCGAACCCATACAAGCCCAGCCGCTCCCCCGGTTGTAAATCCGACAGTTTGAGCGACCGGTAGCCGACGATTCCGGCGCACAGCAGCGGCGCCGCCTCGATGTCACTAAAGCGTTCCGGGATGGGTACAGCGAAATGTTCCGGTACGATGGCGTATTCGGCATAACCGCCTGATACGGTGTAACCGGTAAACTGCGCGTTCGCGCACAGATTCTCCTGCCCGCGCCGGCAGTCCTCACACACGCCGCACGTCTGGTGCAGCCAGGGGATGCCCACCCGCGCACCGGGCTGGAAGCGGCTAACACCGGCGCCGGTGGTTTCTACCACGCCAACAATCTGGTGGCCGGGTATCAGCGGCAGCAGCGGATTCGGCAGTTCGCCTTCAATGACGTGCAAGTCGGTGTGGCACACTCCGCAGGCGTGTACCCTGACCTGTAGATATCCCGGCGGCGGCAGCGGGCGCGGCAGGTCTTCAGAGAGTAAGGGGTTGGTGTCAATCGGGGCAGGAGTGTGTAAAACCTGGGCTTTCATTGTGGGTGGCTGATCCGGGGAGTTCTCCCAATGGTCACTTTGGCTGCGAGAGGAGCAGTGCCACGCTGGCGATGAACAGCAGGCCGATCATCAACTGCTCAAAGATTTTCGGGTTAACCCAGTCTACAAACTTGCGCCCCAGCCAGATGCTGGGTGGAATCAGTGGCAGCGCCCACAAGATACCGGCAAACTGGTGTAAATCCAGCACGCCGGTGAGCAGCACCCCCGGCAGCTTAAGCGCGTTGACGATGGCAAACAGCAGCGTGGTATTGGCGATAAAGACCACTGGCGACACGTTTTGCAGCAGCATATAGGCGGTAAAGGGCGGCGCGCCGACGTTTGCCAGGGCGGACGCAAAGCCGGACAGCCAGCCCACCAGCCAGCCGTGCCAGGGCTGCGGCTGGTACTGTACGGTTCGCAGCCACCCGCTGCCGATTTTGTAGGCGATTATAAGGAGCGTGAACGCGCCCAGCACCCGCCGGAATAACAGATCGTGCTGGGACAGCGTTGCCAGGAGAAGGCTGCCGGCCATCACACCCAGAACGGCCATCGGCAGCAGCAGCCGGATCTGCCGGCCATCCCATTGTTTCCAGTACATCCATAGAGCAAAGGCGTCGGCTACCATGAGCAGCGGCAGGACAATACCGACGGCCTGGCCGGCGGGCATCACGGTAACAAGAATCGGTGTGACCAGGGCTACCGGCACCGGCCCACCCAGGCCACCTTTGGATAAACCGATCAGCAGGGTAGCGATGAGAATGGCCGCGACAAATGCCATGATGCGACGGTAATTAGCGGTTGGGCTGCCAGGTCAACTGCTCGCGTACCTGTAAGTCGGTGTGGCGAATCTTCATGGCAAGGTCAGCCGCCAGATTCCGCATCAGCCGGTAGCCTAACTGCGGATACGTGTCGCACAGAAGCATCAGCTTATCGCGGGGGATGGCGATCAGGTGTGTGTCTGGTTGCGAACAGCGCGCCCCGGCGGAACGCACGCCCTCATCCACCAGCGCCACTTCGCCGAAGGACTGGCCGCGCCGCAGCGTTGCAATCGTAAAACGATCATTCGCCTCATCTTTTTTGCCGACCAGCGCTGGATTGACGACGATTTCAACTTCACCGTTGGCAATGACATAGAGTTCTGTGCCGGGCGTATTTTCCTCAAAAATAATATCACCCGCCTGATAGTGCTTCTCGCTGCAAATAGAGGCGACCAGTTCGAGCTGGGTATTGGTTAATTCGTAAAAAATGTCCGCTTGCTTCAGAATCGTAATGAAGGACATTCGCTGCTCCTATAATTCTGTCCCGGTTGGAAAGATCGGGTGGCGGTGCATGTATGCTGAGGCCATTGTAGCACAACTGGTAAGCGCGTCAAACCGTCCTTGAAAACGCCAGTGTGAATCTTTATGATCGTTTTGTCTGCGGCGGATAGTGATCGGGAGAAGTGAGGCGATGGACGTATTACGAACAGAACCGCTGCCTTATCCGGTATGGGGCGAACGATATATTGATCCCGAATCCCGCGCGCAAATGAACGCGGCCATGCGGCTGCCGGTCAGTGTGGCGGGGGCGCTGATGCCGGACGCTCATGTTGGTTACGGCCTGCCGATTGGTGGGGTGCTGGCGACCGATAATGCGGTGATTCCCTACGCTGTCGGCGTGGACATCGCCTGCCGCGTGCGGCTCTCTATTTTTGAGGAGTCGCCGATTGCGCTTAAACAGCGCACCGGGCAGTTTAAAAAGGCGCTGGTCGAGCAAACCCTGTTTGGCGCGGGGCGGGAATGGCGGGGCAGCCAGCGCGCCCAGCATGATGTACTGGATGATCCGGCCTGGGACATGAACAAATTCGTGAAATCGCTGCATGATACGGCCTGCGGCCAACTGGGCACAAGCGGCAGCGGCAATCACTTTGTCGAGTGGGGCGCGCTGCGGCTGGACAGAGACGCACCTGATCTTGGTCTGAAGGCCGGGGAATATCTGGCGCTGCTGTCACACAGTGGGTCACGTGGGGTAGGGTACAAGATCGCCAGCCACTATTCCGAACTGGCGATGAAGCTGCATCCAAATCTCGACAAAACCGTGAAACATCTGGCATGGCTGCCGCTGGACTGGCACGAAGGCCAGGAGTACTGGCAGGCGATGGAACTGGCGGGGCGGTTCGCCTCGGCCAATCATCAGGTGATCCACAGCCGTGTGGCGAAGGCCGCCGGGCTGAAGCCCGCAGCGACGGTGGAGAACCACCATAATTACGCCTGGGTGGAAAGCCTACCCGCGCCAGCCGGATTCGATAGTGCGGAACGAAAAGTCATCGTCCACCGCAAGGGCGCAACACCGGCGGGTAAAGGTGTGCTGGGGTTTATTCCTGGTTCGATGGCCGACGCCGGGTTCATCGTGCGCGGGAGAGGCGTAATCGAGTCGCTCAATTCAGCGGCGCATGGCGCAGGGCGGGCGATGAGCCGCCGCAAGGCGCTGGATACGATCACCAAAACCGAGCGCGACCGCTATTTGCTGGAGCGCGGCGTAACGCTCATCAGCGCCGGATTGGATGAAGCTCCCCAGGCATACAAGCCGATTGAAGAGGTAATCGCGGCGCAGGCGGATCTGGTGGATATTGTGGGCAGGTTTTCGCCGCTGCTGGTACGGATGGATGGCACGGGCAGCAAAGCCGAGGATTGATCGTGGACTTCACAACTGATGAGATTATTTGCGCGTGTATCGCGCGGCAGGTGGAAAATGGTGATCTGCTGGCACAGGGGATCAATACCCCGCTGGTCATGGCGGGGTTCATTCTGGCGCAGTGTACTCATGCGCCGGAGATTACATTTTCGTCGGCCATCGGGCAGGCGCTGGTGCAGCAGTGGTCACCGCTGGGGGTGGGGCGGATTGAAGACCTGTGGCTTGGCAAGGCGCTGATTCATTTTGGTTTTGTGACCGGCGCGGCGGATCTGCTGCCAAACTACCCGGTGAAGGAATTTTTCCGCCCGGCGCAGGTGGACGCCGCCGGAAACTTCAACAACATCGCTTTTGGCGCCGATTATCACCATCCGCGTATGCGCCTGCCGGGTACGGGCGGCATCCCGGATGTTACAGTGTTTTCTGATCATATCTACCTGTATGTGCCGCGCCATTCCCGCGTGACCTTCGTAAAAGCGGTGGATTTTGTCAGTGGGCTGGGACACACGCCGCAGCGCCAACGGGGGGCGGGCGCGCGGTATCTCATCAGCGATCTGGGACAGTTCGATTGGGAACACGGGCAGATGCGGCTTTTGACTTACCACCCTGGCGTAAGTATTGACTACATTCAGAAGAAAACAGGCTTTCCGTTGGATATTTCGCCTGATGTGCATGAAACGCCGCCGCCTGCGCCGGATGAAGTCCGTCTGCTGCGCGAGGATATTGACCCGCTGGGCGTGCGAAAGCTGGAGATGCTGGGTGGCAGCGCCCGTAAAGACCTGCTGCGAGAAATACTGGCGAAAGAAAACGCCCTGTAATGGCTGACCGGGCTGACATTGTGGTGATTGGGGCGGGCGCAGCGGGGCTGTTCGCCGGCATCTGGGCGGGGCGGGCGTATCCCAACCGCCGGATTGTACTGCTGGACGGGGCGCGCAAATTGGGCGCGAAAATCCTGGTGGCGGGGGGCGGGCGCTGCAACGTCACCCACGATGTGGTGGACGAAACGGCCTATGCCGGGTCATCGCGTAACGCGATCAAAAAGGTGCTGCGCCGCTTCGACGTGCCGCAGACCATTACGTTTTTCCGTGAACTGGGCGTGGAACTGAAACGCGAGGAAACGGGCAAGCTGTTCCCGGTGACGGACGACGCGCAAACGGTGCTGGACGCGCTCCTGACCGCCGCGCGCCGCGCTAATGTCGAACTGCGGCATCCGTGCCGCGTTGAGATGGTGGAGCGACCGGGGCAGGGCTTTGTCGTGCGCGGCGAGTGGGGCGCGCTGGAAGCTGGCCGTGTGGTGCTGGCGACCGGCGGGCGGGCGCTGCCGAAGTCTGGCTCGGATGGACACGGCTACATGCTGGCGCGGGCGCTGGGCCACAGCCTTACGCCGCGAGTCTTCCCGGCGCTGGTGCCGCTGACGCTGCCGCGCGATCATTTCATCTACGCGCTCAGCGGCGTGACCGTACCCGCCACGCTGGAGGTGCGCGCCGCGTCCGGCAAGAGGCTGGCAGCGTTCACGGATTCAACGCTGTGTACCCACTTCGGCCTGTCCGGGCCATCGGTGCTGGACATCAGCCGTTATTACCTCGCCGGGAAGCTGGACGACCCTGGCACGACGCTCATCATAAACTGGCTGCCGGACAAAACATCGGAACAGGTGGACGCCGATCTGCTGGCGCTGGGGCGCGTCAGCCCGTTACGGTATCTGCATCCGTACCTGCCGGAACGCCTCGCCCGCGCCCTGTGTGAGGCGGCAGGTGTCGAACCGACCACAGCCGCCGACCAATTGACACGCGAGCAGCGCAAGGCGCTGGTGCGCTCGATCACGGCACTGCCGCTGCCCATTACGGGCGACCGGGGGTTTACCTATGCCGAAGTGACGGCGGGCGGCGTGCCGCTGTCGGAAATCCACCTTGACACGATGCAGTCCCGCGTTTGTCCCGGTCTGTACTTTTGTGGCGAAATCTGCGACGTGGACGGGCGCATCGGGGGGTATAATTTTCAGTGGGCGTGGTCAAGCGGCTACGTCGCCGGGGTATCAGTAGGGAAAGAAAACCGCTGAGTAGGGCACAGCCAGAAAACAGCCTTCGAGGTCACACGCCCTCGAAGGCTGCACGACAAATCCGCCGATGACGCTCTACACGATATAACGGGCTGCTGCCATCAGCGCCAGCGCCAGGACGCCGATTATCACTTCGATACGGCCTGCCTGGCTCATCCGGGCGCGCAGTTGGTTCATTTCAGCCATCTGCGCGGCGGTTGGTACGCCCTGGATGGTTTGTCCGATTTGCTCCAACTGCCGAGCCGTTGGCATCATGACCAGGAAGCCAATCGCGGCAGCGACCAACCCGAAAACCGAGCCAATGGTGAATGTCAGCCCTGAACCGGTCATCATCCAGACACCGATCTGGCCGCCCGACCGGTACCAGTAAAGCAGCGCCCCGGCGACGATGGTCAGAATCGCTGAGATGGACATGAACATACCGAAACGCCGCCGGAACATCAGGTACTCCATGAACCTGCCGCTCTCCGGCGCGGTGGCTCTGGCGGTTGGCTCCAGAAAGGCGGCCTGGATGATATTGCCGCCCACCCAGCAGACACCCGCGACGATGTGGACGATACGCAGTAGTGTGATCGAGATTAGATAGACGCTCATTGCTCCTCCTCCGCTGCATGGATCAACCCTGAAATGGGTTATTTCCCGACCTGTAATAAATCACGCCTGTACAGGTAATTGATCCGGTTTCTCGGAGAGGATGCTCCGGCGGCTTTAACCAGCCGGTTGAGCCTGACATTTATTTATAGACCGATTGTAAGGTGTAATGTTATTGTAAGATGTGAGCAAAGTCACAATAAAAGTCAATCCGTGTGCAGGGACTGATACCTGCGATGATATGAGGACTGTCCTGTGCAGAATATTTACTGGCTTTCGGTGATGGCCCAGTCCTGCAGGGTGTGGAAGCGGCTGGCAGGGGAGCCGATAAAACCAAGCTGTACGCCGCTCACACGCGGCGCGGTGGCATAGGTGTACAGGGGATAATACAGCGGAATTGCAATCGCCCGCTCGATGAAATCTTCCTGAAAATCGCGGTAGTGGATCATTCGATTCAGGCCGTTGGGGTCGCTGCGGGCGCGTTCCAAATCCTCAGCGATGCGGCGGTCGCTCATGCCGCCGTAGTTCAGGCCGTCGGGATACTGGCCTTCATCCCAGAAGGGATAGACATCAGGATCGGCGCTGCTGCCCAGCGACAGTTCCACAATTGCCGCGCCAAAGTCGCCGCTGTCCAGCCGTGACTGATACTGCTCCGGCGCTTCAGCCTCCACCATCACGCGGATATTCAACTGCGACCACTGCGCCGCAATCTCCTGTGCCAGACTGACCAGCGCCGGCGTGTCCGGCACCAGCAGGCTGAAGCGGTACAGACTGCCATCGGCGGTCGCTTCGGCGGTGGCTTCCGCGCTTTCAGCACGCGGCGGGCGGGCGTTTTCCAGCAGGGCGCGGGCGGCAGTCACATCCGGCGCCGGCCAGGGCAGATCAGCCACATAGGCCCACGAGCCGGGGAACAACGGGCTGTCGGCGCGCAGGGCGCTGTTTGACAGGTAACGTTCGATGATACCGGTGCGGTCGAGGCCGGTCATCAGCGCCAGCCGGACACGCTGTTCACGGAAGAAACGGGTGGCGTCGTTCTGCCAGTTGTAAATCAGGACGCCGACGGTGGGTTCAACCTGTGTATGCAGATTAAGATTGGGTGTATTAATGAGCGCCAGCCGTTCGGCCTGCGTGCGGGCGGCGAGGCCGTCCACCGTGCCGGATTGCAGCGCGGCGCGCGCAGCATCGAATGTATCGTACAGCCGGAAACGGAAGCGTTCGACAGCATAACCTGTCTGCCCTTCGGCGCGCTGGCGATAGACCGGCGCGGCGCGCAGATCAACCGTATCCACGCGGCTGCCGTCGGAGGAGCGCAGGGCTTCAAGCTGGTACGGGCCGGTGCCAATAGGCGTGAGGTTAAACGGGTGGTTGGCGATCTGGGCGGCGGTCGTGCCGCGCAGCGCGTGTTCCGGCAGCAGGCCAATTCGCAGCATGTCCGTAAACTGCGCGAGGGGCTGCGTCAGCCGGAAGCGCACCAGATGGTCGCTCAACTGCTGGATTTCAACGGTGCGCCAGAAACGCCCCAGGTCTGCCGGACCGGGGAAATCCGGCGATTGCAGCAGCGAAACGGTGTACATCACGTCCGCCGCCGTAAAAGGGACGCCGTCCTGCCACACTACGTCTTCACGCAGCCGCACCACGTACTCCAGCCGGTCGGATGAAATCACCCATTCGCTTGCAAGCGCAGGAACCGGTTCGCCGTAGGGGTTGGCGCGGGTCAGTCCTTCAAAAATCAGCGCGGTAATGTCGGCATCCACCGGGTTTAGTCCGGCCAGAACCGGATTCAACCGCTGGACGCTGCCCACCACTGCTTCAATGAAGGTGATGGGTTCGGCGCCGGTATCCGGGATGATGGCAGGCGCGGCTACCGGCGCGGCGTCAGTCACCGTTGCTTCGGGCGTATGGGTCGCCGTAACGTCGGCCACCGGGGTCACTTCCGGCGCTGGCACGTCAGCCGGACGTGAAAACAGGCTGACGACGAACAGCGCCAGCGCGGTGACAAAGACGATCAACTGCCAGCGAAAGCCGCGAAGCATGGGTGTTGAAGGCGGCTGTTTCAGAAGTTAACTTCTGAACGCCACCACCGAGAGAATTGAAATCGCCAGAAAGGCAATGGACAGGCCGATGGTGATATTAAACAGAGTCTTTTCCAGACCGCGCCGCGTGCGCGCAAAACCACCGGTTTCACCGCCGAGCAGGTTGCCCAGCGCGCCGCCCTTGACCTGAAGCAGAATCAGGATAATCAGCACAATTGAAATGATGATGGAAGCAATCTGCAAAGCTGCCTGCATGGAAGCAAACTCCTATTTCCAAAACAAAACCACCGCAGTATAGCACGGGCGGTGGTGGTTGCAAAGACACAAGTCGAGGCGGGAATGCCCGCCTCATTCTGTCGGATTTACTGGCTGACGCTGGTTTGAAGCTGCGTCAGATAATCGAGTGCCGCCCGCAACTGCGGGTCGTTGGGATCGTTGCGGCTTTCGGGTGTCCATTCCACGATAATATCAGGGGTGACCCCCTGTTTGTGAATCCAGTTCCCGTTAGGTGTGAGCCAGCGGGCAATCGTCAGACGCACACCGCCGCCGTTCACCAGTTCGCGCCACGTTTGCACGGTGCCCTTGCCAAAGGTTATTTCACCGATGATCTGCGCCCGGTCGCGGTCTTGCAGCGCCCCGGCCACCAGTTCCGACGCGCTGGCGCTGTCTTCATCCACCAGCACCACCAGTGGCACGGATACACCGATGTAGGTGCCATTGGCCTCGAAGGTGCGTTCCTCGCCGTTACCAAAATCCTCGATCAGAATCGTACCGTCCTTGATAAAGGCGCTGGCGATGTCAATCGCGCTGGACAGCAGCCCGCCGGGGTTGCCACGAATATCGAACACCAGCCCGGCGAGATTATTCACATCCAGCGCATCGAGCGCAGCATCCAGCTTGACACGGGCATCGGCGCTGAAATCCCGCATTTTTACATAGCCGATATTGCCATCCAGGACTTTGTATTCAATATTGGGCACATCAATTCGGGCGCGGGTGACTTCAAATTCCACCAGTTCGTCACCGCGCCGCATGGTCAGATTAACAACCGAACCAGCCCGGCCACGTACTTTTGTCACCAGTTCCATCTGCGTCATGCCGGTCACATCTTCGCCATTGACGGCGACGAATACATCGCCGTCCTGAATGCCTGCTGCCTCGGCTGGAGAGCCTTCCAGCACGCTGGCAATCCGAATTTCACCGGTGGTTTCATCGGTTTCAACCAGCGCGCCAATCCCTTCCACTGAACCGGATAGATCGGCATTCATCAGAGGATAAACTTCGGGATTCATGTAACCACTGAATTCGTCGCCCAATACCTCGATCATGCCCTGAATCGCGCCATCTACCAGTTTTGCCGATTCAACCGGTTCTAAATATTCGCTTTCAATCAGGTTATAGACCTGCCAGAAGGGTTCAAACAGAATTTCAGCCTCACGGGAGGGCAGCGTATCGCTCTGGGCCTGGCTGATGTGGTACTGGTTGCCCAGAAAGAAACCGGCTACAAAGACACCCACAATCATAAAACTCGCGTGGAAAGGCTGTAAACGCTGCCAGAAGGCGCGTATCGTGTGCATACCATACTCCAATTGCAGCTAACTGTGTTATTATTATAGCCGTTTCCTGAATTAACGGCCTGAATCTGTCATGAGAAGACCGGACAGGTTCAGGTAAATGCCTATGGCCTATTTTGCCGATACCAAAGTGTTTCAATTGAATCCGCAGTCGCCGGACGCGCAAATAATCGCGCGCGCTGCCGCGATCTTACGTGAAGGCGGCCTGGTCGCGTTTCCAACGGAGACGGTTTACGGCCTGGGAGCGAACGCTACCGATGCTGCCGCCGTTGACCGCATCTTCAGCGCGAAAGGCCGTCCTGCCTCTGATCCGATAATCGTACATCTGTACGATGTGGCGCAGTTGGAACAGGTCGCTCGTGACGTGCCGCCGCTGGCTTACGATCTTGCGCGGCGCTTCTGGCCGGGGCCGCTGACGCTGGTGCTGCAACGGGGCGCGGCGATTCCGCCTAATGTCTCGGCGGGTATGGCAACGGTTGCTGTGCGAATGCCGAATCACCCGATTCCGCTGGCGCTGCTGCGTGCGGCGGATTTACCGGTGGCCGCCCCCAGCGCCAACCGGTTTGCTCGTCCCAGCGCCACCACAGCGGCGCATGTGCTGGATGATTTGCGCGGCCATGTGGATGTGGTACTGGATGGCGGCGCGGCGGTGATCGGCCTGGAATCCACCATTCTCGATTTAACAAAAGAGATGCCTGAAGTGCTGCGTCCGGGCGGGATTACGCTGGAAAGGCTGCGGGCGCTCATACCGGGTGTGCGCCTGGTGACACGCCATTTGCAGCCGGACGATGCGGGGATTGAAGCACCGGGAATGCTGCTTAAACATTATTCGCCCCATGCTGAACTGCTGCTGTTTGCCGGTTCGGCTGAGGCTGTGCGGGTCTGTATGCAGGCCGCCGCGCGGGAACGGTTGAGTGCCGGCCAGCGCGTGGGGGTGCTGGCGGCTGATGAAGACGCGCCTGATTTTGCGGCAACTGCCGCCGTTGTGTTCCAATTGGGCGCGCGCGCCGATCTGCCTCAGATTGGCACCAATCTGTTCAGCGGTCTGCGCGAACTCGACCGGCAGGGGGTGGATGTGATTCTGGTGAGCGCAGTGGAACCGGTGGGGCTGGGCGCCGCTATTTATGATCGGCTGCTGCGTGCCGCTGAAGGGCGCGTGATTGAATGTAAATCCTGACACGGAGGCATTGATGAATCGGGACGAACTGCGCGCCTACTGCCTGTCGAAAGCTGCCGCCGCCGAAGATTTTCCGTTTGGGGATGACCCCGCCGTGATGAAAGTGATGGGCAAAGTCTTTGCGCTGCTGCCGCTTGGTGGCACGACCATCAGCCTGAAGTGTGACCCAACCTGGGCGACGATTCTGCGCGAGACGTATCCCGCCGTCACCCCCGGCTACCATCTCAACAAAAAACACTGGAATTCGATTGCTCTGGATGGCAGCGTGCCGGATGATGAAATCCGCGACATGGTAGACCATTCCTATGAACTGGTCGTGAAAGGTTTGACCAGAGCGCAGCGTGAAGCACTGAAACGATTGTGAATGGCGCTAACTACCGTGCTTTATGGATGCTTTGCGCTGAACGCGGCCATCGAAAAAGATTTCCCGTGTCCGGGATAGACGGTTTGAACCGCCAGCCCTTTCAGCCTTTCGATGCTGGCGGTCATAGCGGCTTCATCATCAACCAGTGACCACTTCTCCGGCTGCCCCAGATTACCCAGCAGGTCGCCACAAAACAGATCACCGCCGGCAGTTAAGAGGCCGATATTGCCTTTCGAGTGTCCCGGAAGTTCGATCACCCTGGCATCAAAGCCATAGGCGGACAGGTCATGACCCTCCCGCAGCCAGACATCCGGCTGAAACCGGCTGGCCGGCGGCAGCGAGAAAAACAGGCCGAAGATCGTTTTCATGACCGGGTTTGGCTGTTTTCTGTTCCAGAACATATCACCGTTTTCGACCATGCCGGCGTCATCCGGGTGCATGGCGATGCTGGCAGCGAACTTCTGGCGCAGATAGGCGGCGTTACCACAGTGGTCAAAATCACCATGAGTCAGGACAATGAGCTTCAGATGCCCCGGTGTGCAGCCCGCGCGTTCCAGGGCGGTTTCCACACGGCGGCACTGCCTTGCCAGCGCCGTGTCAATCAGGATAAACCCATCGTCCAGCCGGACAAGATAACAGTTGACCGCGATATGCAGCACGAACGGTGTGGTAATGGTTTCGATTTGCATGTGAGGCTCGCTTTTAGGATTATGGATGAACCTGTGTACGCTGGAAGCAGGGAGGCGCTGTATATCTCTTATACGCAGGCGGCATACCGGGAGTTGTGGTGACACATGAGGTTGTCAGCGGTGCGGGAGTATCAGGGCGTGTCCCACGTCAGTTGCAGTTCAACGGCGTTGTGATCGGAGAGATACAGCGGCTTGCTGCCGTGAACCTTGTTCTGAAACCGCAGATCGCTGCTGAACCTGAATGTCATACCAGCCGGCAGCCGCACAAAAGTAAAGTCAATTGGTGCGGCATACCGCGCCCCCATGCCACGATGCGGGCGAAAAGTGGGACGTGTATCACCGGCGAGGGGATCGCGCAGGCCGCTGGCTTCGAGAAAGGTGTGATACAACCAACTGCCACGCGGGATGTTAAAATCTCCGCAGGCAATCACGAGCGAGTCAGATGGCTGCGCGCGAACGGCCTCGGCCAACTGCATCAGCTCGCCGTGTTCCTGCCGGGCAAAAGGATTGCTGCGACTCCAATCGCCGGTATAGTTGGCCGTAAGGTGGGTATTTAACACCGTAACCGGCAGGCCGTGTACGTGCAGGCGGGTGGTCAAAATCCCCTTGTGCAGAAGCCAATCTGTGACTGCGGGGGTGTACCACAGGCCGCGCTCACGATACAGTGCGTAATCCAGGTGTTTAATCGGCTGGGTGGCAAGTGTGAGCAGACCGCCCATTGGCGCATGGATAAAAGGCTGGTAGGCTTGATGGGGATAGCTGGCCTGACATGCCTCGGCCAACAGCCGCCGGTAGGCATGAGTCTGGACTTCCTGCAGGCAAACGATGGTAAAGGCTTCCTGGTTCAGTTCGTGTGCCAGCCGTCGCAGGCGTTTGGTGGTGTTCAGCCCCGGCGCGCCGAAGCAGTTATTAGTCAAAAGGGAAAGGACAGGCATACTGCGTCAATCCTAACATCGGACGGTTCTGATTAGCATTATATAACATGGGATTTTAACGTGAAGCTAGATAAATAGTATCCGACCGCGCGCGACTTTCTGCGGTACGGGCTGTGGCTGCTGGTTGCTCTGACGGCGGCGGCCA
>JARKOK010000092.1 GCA_029975765.1 Aggregatilineales bacterium | reverse complement strand
GGTACGGTCTTCAACGTTTAACTTCTTCAGGATAGAAGTCATGTGGTTTTTCACCGTCTGCTGGCTGATACGCAGCTTGAGGGCGATTTCCTTGTTGCTTAAACCATGCGTGACGAACTGGAGTATTTCCATCTCACGCGGGCTGAGGGGGACAAAGTGTTCTTCGGCGTCAATGATGTACGGGCCGCTCATGGCTTCAATGCTGGCCTGAATCCAGTTTTCGAGCGCGCGATGATCGAGCTTCTCCCCGCCGACGATGTAATAACCGCGTGAGACGTCCCGCACGACCTCAACCAGTTCATCCGGCGTGACTTCCTTCGAACAGTAGGCCGAGGCGCCGGCGCGCATGGCGTGGATCACCTGCTGAATGTCATGATAAGCGGTGAGTACGATGACCGCGATTTCGGGATGGTCGGATTTGATCTGCCGGGCGACCTGGAAGCCATTCATGCCGGGCAAATTCACGTCCAGCAGAATGACTCTGGGGCGCAGGTGACGCGCTTTTTTGATCGCATCTTCACCTTCATCGCTGTAGCCCACCACCACAATATCATCCTCAAGTTCCAGCGCCTGTTTAAGGCCATCCCGGAACATGGGATGGTCGTCTACAATTAACACCGAAATCCTGGTTGGGCGCTCTCTGTCACTCATTCTGATCCTCATACATGGATATTCCCCTGGCGTACGGGAAGGGGAATTGAAACTTGACCGGCAACGCTGGCAGCAGTACACCAGCCAGATGAAATAGTGACGGTTGTGCCGGTCACGACGCTCAACACACCAGTCAGTTTCGTGAGATGATAGGTTTACAACTGATTAAATTCAGAATTTACTCCTACCCTTTAGGGACAGTATAACCCTAATTCATTTGCTGCCGCAACAAAGCTTCATACAGGTCGGAATCCCACGCCGCAGATTGGGTCTTGGGCTGTTCAAAATGTGCCTTTAGAATGGTAGAGGTGAATGGTTTTGGAGGCAAATGGTGCGCCGGCTGGAACGGGATGGCCTGGTTTATTATCAATTCGCGTCGTGGTCGGAAGTTAAACACGGCATATTTACCCGGCACGGTGGGGTGAGTCCCGCGCCCTGGGCATCACTGAACCTGGGTGGCAACGTAGGGGACAGCGCGGCAGCCGTGCGCGAGAACCACGAACGGATGTATGCGGTGCTGGGTGTCAACGGCAGCCGGGCGTGTACGGTCTGGCAGGTACACAGCGCGGATACGGTGCTGGTGACCGGGCCGGTGCGCGGGCGGCGCTGGCTGGCCCTGGCGGATGCGATGATCACCGACCGGCCTGATACACCACTGGCGATGCGCTTTGCGGACTGTACGCCGCTGCTGTTTGTTGACCCAACACAGGGCGTGATCGGTATGGCTCATGCTGGCTGGCGCGGGACGGTACAGGGTGTTGGCGCCAACACCGTCCGCGCGATGACACAGGCCTACGGCTGCAAACCGGCGAACATCCAGGCGGCGATTGGCCCCAGTATTGGCCCCCGCCGGTATCAGGTAGGCGAGGAAGTGGCTGCGGCGGTTTATGCTTATTTTGGCACGAGCGACGGCCTCATCCGGCGCGATCCCGCCGATGGGACGGCTTATCTCGATTTATGGGAAGCCAACCGCCGCGATTTGCAGCGGGCCGGTGTGGAGCAGATTGAGATTGCGGGTTTGTGTACGGCAGAGCGCACCGATGAATTTTTCTCGCACCGGGCGGAACGAGGCCGAACCGGACGCTTTGGAGCGGTGTTAAGTTTATGAGTATTGTGACCAATGTGATGCGCGTGCGCGAAACGATTGCCGAAGCCTGCGACCGCGCCCGGCGCAGCCCGGCGGATGTGACCCTGATCGCTGTGAGTAAAACTCATCCCCCGGACGTGATCTTGCAGGCCGTCGAAACCGGACTGCAACATTTCGGCGAAAACCGCGTAGAAGAAGCTGGGATGAAAATTCCGGTGGTGAACGCGCAGTCGCCGCAGCCGGTTGTCTGGCACATGATCGGCCATGTCCAGAGTCGTAAGGCGAAAGAGGTTGTGCCGCTGTTCCAGGTGGTGCAGTCGGTAGACAGCCTGAAACTGGCGAGCAAACTTTCAACCCTGGTCGCCGGGCAGGATCAAAAGCTGCCTGTCCTGCTGGAAGTCAACGTGTCCGGCGAGGCGGCCAAGTACGGCCTGCCGGCATGGGACTGGCAGACGGATGCTGAAGCGCGCCGCCGTCTGTGGGCGGAAGTGGAGGCGGTGCTGGCGCTGCCCGGACTGGACGTGCGGGGGCTGATGACGATGGCGCCCATCGTGGATGATATGGAGCAGACCCGCCCGATATTTGCTTCGCTGGCGGCACTGCGGAACGCTCTGGCGGAAGCTTTTCAGAGGCCGCTGCCAGAATTAAGTATGGGTATGACGGATGATTATCCGGTTGCGGTGGAAGAAGGCGCGACAATGGTGCGCGTAGGGCGGGCGATTTTCGGCGTTCGTCAAAGTTGAGGAATGGAGCGATATGATTATCCAGTTGATCTACTACGTGCTGTGGATTTTTAACCTGGTGCTGCTGGCGCGGGTGCTGTTAAGTTGGTTTCCCAACGTTGACCGCAGCAATCCCGTCATTCAGTTGATCTATACGGTGACTGAACCGGTACTGCGCCCGATTCGTGACCTGCTGCCGCAAACCGGTATGATGGATCTCAGCCCGTTGATCGTTTTCCTGATCCTTCAGGTGTTAATGCGGCTGCTGGTTGCGTTTTAGCTCTCGAATAGCGCATTGAGAAAACTCAGAGTAAAGTAGAAGTAAGCAGCCTTAAGGGTTGAAGCCCGCCGCGAAAGGCTTAACCCTTATTCTGAGCATTCTCAGCGATAATGGGGATAAATTCGAGAGGTCGAGACAATGTCGCAAAACCGTAAATTTGAAATCACCGATGCTCGAGGTGGGGCAGCATTCGCGGTGCGGGTCGTCACGCGGGCAGCCGCGCCGGAGATTGTCGGTACGCAGGAAGATGGTACGTTGAAGGTTCGTCTGGTGTCATCACCGGCGGGCAACCCGGAGGCCAATGCCGAACTGGTCAATCTGCTGGCGCGACAGTTAAATGTCCCTGTTGAGCGCATTGAAATTGTGGCCGGGGTAAATGACCGTGACAAGATCATCAGCGTCGAAGGTATCACGACTGCCGATGTGGAAGCCAAACTGGGCGGCAAAGCAGCCGAATAATTACCGCCTGGCGGG
>JARKOK010000086.1 GCA_029975765.1 Aggregatilineales bacterium | reverse complement strand
CTCGCTGGACGACAGCCACCTGCGCGACATCCTCATGACGAGCATCGCGCATCTGGAATGTGGCTGAAGCGATAAACCGTTAGTACCTCAACCCCATGAGGAGTGCTGTAGGGGAGCGCCGGTGTGCGCTCCCCGGCGGGATACCCCGGTATTGAATTTATGGATATTTATTCCTGCGGCTGCTGCGCGAAGCTGATTTCCGCCGGACGACGGCGGTAGCTGGCCGGACGCTGCGGCAGCGGGTGCGCGGCGTAATAGTCCACCAGTTTCGCCAGATACTCCTCCAGCGGAGTGTAGGTCATACCCAGTTCCACCTTGCTGCGGGTGTTGTCCAGTTCAGACATCCAGCGGTCGCTGAACGGCGAGCAGTCCGGCAGGAAGCCGTTTTTCTCCAGCAGGCTGCGCCGCACGCGGATAATCTGCGGCGTCACACCCAGCCGGTCGCCCAGCACGCCAAGAAATTCATCGAGCGAGACCGTTTCATCCTGCGAAATGTTAAAAGCGCGGCCTTTGCCCATCCCCTTTTCCAGCACCAACTGCATAGCGCGCACCGCGTCGCCGGCGTAGATGTGCCGCAGCGGGTAATCCGGCGTTTCCGGCACCAGGATCGGACCGCCGTCCTGCAGGCGCAGCACGTATCCGTACAGGCGGTTGAAGTAATCACGCTCGCTGTTGACCATCGGCAGCCGCAGCGAGGTGTACGGAAAACCACTGGCTGCCCAGGCGCGCGCCAGCGTGTCCTCAGCGTCACGTTTTTCCTTGCCGTACAGCCATTCGGGATAACCGTAGCTGTTTTCCTTCGGCGCGGGCATCAGGCGGCCTTCGTAATCATCCTCATGGAAGGGGCGTTCCAACCCCTGCCGCACCAGATAGACCTGCCCGGTGCTGATAAACAGGTAATGCCCGACGCGCCCCGCCAGCAGCCGCGTGATGGCTTCGGCCTCGTCGCCCTTGTACAGCACCATATCCACCACCGCATCGAAACGCCGTCCGGCCAGCGCGGCCTCCAATTGGGCCGGGTCGGTGCGGTCGGCGCGCAGTCGTTCGATCTCATCCGGCAGGCTGTCCGGCGTTTTGCCCCGGTTCAGAATGGTCACCCGGTGGCCGCTCGCCAGCAGGCTGCCTGCCAGCGCCAGCCCCATATTGCGCGTTCCGCCAATAATCAGAATGTGCATGATCCGCTTAACCAGTCCTTTTGCTAAACGGGTTTTCATTTCATTCTACCCGACTGCGCCGGGAATGCCGCTAGGCAGATTACCCGAAAC
>JARKOK010000083.1 GCA_029975765.1 Aggregatilineales bacterium | reverse complement strand
CCCACACCTTTTGGGGCTTGTGTACCCGCTTGTTGACCAAATTGACCGCTCATACCTTGTCCATTTATCTTAATCGTCTTCTCGGTTGGCCTCAGCCCTTGCAGATCAAGGCTTTGGCTTTCCCTATCTAGCATAAGGCCCTACTCATATTATCTTATAAACCTTTTGATCGCCTGACAATAGCCACGCAGAACGCAAGTAATAGAAATCTGTAAATACAAGGATATTCCACATGACGCGCATTATCTTAACCCGTCACGGTCAGACGGACTGGAATCGCGAAGAGCGATTTCGTGGTCGGACCGATGTCGCGCTTAACGAGACCGGTTTTGTTCAGGCCGAACTGACCGGCAGGTGCATCCAATCCCGGTGGAATCCGGCTGCTGTTTACACCAGTCCCATGAGCCGTGCAGTTAAGACCGGGGAAATCATCGCCGCCCCATTGGGTCTGAAAGTACATCCCCTGCACAATCTAAATGATATGAACTACGGGGAGTGGCAGGGGTTGACGGCAGACCAGGTGAGGGAGCAGTGGGGCGATCTGCTGAACACCTGGTATCATGCGCCCCAGCTTGTCCAATTTCCGGGTGGGGAAAGCCTCGTTGACGTGCTGGCACGAACGTCAAAAGCCCTGCAGGACATTACGCAGCAGCACCCCTCGGCTGACGTGGTAATCGTGGGACATGATAATGTAAACCGTGTCATGCTGCTCTTCATGCTCGGTCTGCCGCTTTCACGTTACTGGCATCTGGTACAGAAGAACTGTGCCATCAACCTCATCGAATTTGTGGATAATGACTTTGTGGTTGTGTCCATGAATGAAACCGGGCATCTGGCAGCCCCCTGAAAATGGGGATTCTCTAATCTGCAAGACTGTGTAAAAGACAAGATTTGATCTGACACAAGCGACCTAACCTGAGCTTTTGAGCTTTACCCCTCGGAGTGGTTCATCCGCAATTCATGTAGGAGACCGGTAAAGCACACGCAGGCGCAACAGGTCGAGCTTAGCGCGACCATACATCTGACGCTTAATGAACTTGAGATGATTGACCTGCCCCTCCGTTTGTCCATTGCTCCGGGGGGTCTCAAGTGCTGCCCGAACGGCTGCGTAATCCTGCTGAATACCCGGCGCGAAATTGCGTAATGGGACGATCGAGGTGGTCTGCGAGTCGCTTAACCAAACATCGAACTGAGGGGCAAGCCGTCGTTTCACCATGTGGACAAACTGCTGCGCCAGGGGATAGGCACTGGCGACATCGCGGTCCTGAAGCAGGTGCTGGATAAGAAGGCGCTGCTCATCCGTTTGTGTGTCTGGGTGCTGAACCAACATCCACGCCATTTCACTTGCCGACGGGAGACACAACGCCGTCTTCGCCTCCGCTCGTGCCTAACGGCGTTTTTCAGCCCTTTTCCACTGCCTCCCACAAAAAAAGCCGCTGTCACTTGACAACGACTTTCTTCAGACTGCCAAACTCCAGGCCCCTCTCCCTCAGAGAGAGGGGTTTGGGGTGAGGGCTTTTCAAACGGTTTCTGAGAGGAGTCTCCCGCTGGCGCTGTCGGAGGAATATTGATTGAGGTAGGAACTGGAACAATGGTGACAGTCCCGCTTATCCCACCATAAGCAATTTTCGTGCCATCTGGACTCCAATCCACCGTGTAGATGCGGCCATCACCCTGTATAACTTCTAACGGCTGGCCTGTAATCGCATCCCAAATGCGTACTGTCCCGTCATCGCTGGCACTGACTAACTTGGAACTGTCTGGACTCCAATTCACTTCGTTAACTATGTTAATATGTCCAGATAGAGTAGTTAATGGTGTGCCTGAGATTGCATTCCAAACGTAAATATTTCCATCTGTACTGCCACTCGCAATCTTGCTCCCATCTGGACTCCAGGCAACAAATCCACTTCCCCCCTGGAATGTGAATTGGACAATACTGTTCATTACATCATATACATCAACTTTGTTTTTGTACTCGTCACCAACGACCAGCTTAGTTCCATCTGGACTCCAATCAATTGATGAGCCAGAAAGGTTTAAAGGGTTAAGCAATTCACCCGTTGTCGCATTGAGTATCGCGACTCCCATACCAATAGTATTGATGGCAATCCAGTTCGCATTAGTTGGGTTCCATTTTGCCATGATGAACCCTTGAACAGGCATTTGCCCTTCAACGATCACCAAACCACTGGCGACATCCCAGATACGCATTCCAACCGGCTCAATTGTTGTCCCAACAACTTTCGTGCTGTCAGGACTCCAATCCACCGAGTCGGTGTAACAGTGATTACCGACCAGGGACTTTAAAAGCTCACCCGTACTGGCATCTAAAATATCAACAGGAAAAGTGTTGATGTGATCTGGATTGCTGCTGCAGAACTGAAAACCGCTCCCCACAGCGATTTTGCTGCCATCAGGACTCCAGGCTATTCGGCGCACTCCATCAGTTGCCGGTATCTGAGAAGCCATTTGTGAAGTCTTTTTGCCCTCATCTCCCGGCCCCTTCTCCATGAGGGAGAAGGGGAGAAAAGACCGCTTAAGCCCCTCTCCCTCAGAGAGAGGGGTTTGGGGTGAGGGCTTTTCAAACGGTTTCTGAGAGGAGTCTCCCGCTGGCGCTGGCGGAGGAATATGGGTTGAGGCAGGAACTGGAACAATGGTGACAGTCCCGCTTATCCCACCATAAGCAATTTTCGTACCATCTGGACTCCAATCCAAGTTATATATTGGGCAGGTGCTTCCTAAAAGCGTTTGGATATTCTGACCTGCCGATGCGTTTAATATCCGAATCGAATATAAACTCGAATCAGGGTCATCACAGATTTCGATCCCTTGCCCCAGGGCAATTTTACTTCCATCAGGACTCCAGCTTACTCTATATACCGAAGTTTGCTGATTATCCTGGAAAAACGCATTTTTTGATTGTGCTGTTTCTCCACCTATTGTAAAAGTTATAGATAACAAAAAAGCTGCTGACAGAAAACTCAATTTGCGGAGAAAATCAATGCTTAGTTGAACTCGGTGCATGGTCTTACCTCCTCTAATTGGGATGGGGTGAGCTTCAACGTAAGGGGCACTACCCTCTACACACACTGGTTTCACTACAAAATCAGATGAATTCTAATCTGCTTATCTTAATGATTCAAAAACCACCCATAGAGTTGGTGGTTTTTGAATCGGTCAATCACGTCTATCCAGTCAGCATTTGTTATAAGGTGGCTGGCTGGATGTTTTGATTCACCCGAAACCGGTTCGACGAATCGTACTTGTTCTTGAGCAGTACCAACTGATCGTACTTGTCAGAGCCGTACGCAGCGCGAACGCGTGTACCGTCATCTTCACTGAGGAAGTTCACGTAGACGCCGCCATTCGAGAAGGGGCGCATCGCCGTCCAGAGTTCACGAGTCCACTGAATTTGCTTGGCATTGTCGGCTGGATTTTTCCATCCGTTGTTAATTGCCAGTACATATTCCGTATTACGGTGACTGACCGCCATGTCGGCCTCGTCGTTGTTCCGCACCGCACCGCCCAGGTGGAACAGAGCAACCCGCGTATGAGGTGAGGTTATTCCGGCGGCGTACTGAACGCAGGTCTCGATGGCATCGTCGCTGATTTCCGACAGGTACTCGGACTTCCAGTAATACTGAAGTCCGGCAGGTTGGCCGGCATCAAGCATGGCATTCTGCGCGGCAAAGGGTTTGGGCTTGATTGCATCTGCCAGCGGCTTACCGAACGTTTTGAGGGGCTGCATGACCCGCTGACCTTCTTCGACAGCGCCCACATAACAGGCAATAATCGCAATCGCCGGCTGCCCCCACATCGCTTCCGGGATGAACGGCGCGGACGGCGCGAGCAGAAAAACCGCCATACTGCCCAGTTCGTTTGGCGCGGCTGCCGTAAAATCCCGGTAGAAGCGCAACACATCCCGCGCGGCATACAGCGGATGAAAGATGATACCAGCCATCACTTCAGGGCCGACCGGATGCAGATCATACTCGAATGACGTTACGACACCGAAATTGCCGCCACCGCCCCGAATACCCCAGAACAGATCGGCGTTTTCGGTTTTGCTGGCTGTCACCAACTCACCGTTCGCGGTGACAATGTCTACGGAACGCAGATTGTCGCAGGTGAAGCCATGTTTACGGCTCAACCAGCCAAAGCCGCCGCCAAGGGTCAACCCCGCAATCCCCGTTTCCGAGACGATCCCGCCAGGAACAGCCAATCCAAAGACCTGTGTCTCGCGGTCAAGTTCGCCCCAGGTAACCCCCGGTTGAGCGCGTGCGATTCGCCGCACGGGATCAACATAGATGCCTTTCATCATGGACAGGTCAATGACCAGACCATCATCACAGAGTGCGCTTCCGGCCACATTGTGCCCACCACCGCGTACCGCTACCAGCAGATCATTCCTGTCAGCGAAGCGCACGGCTTCAATGACATCGGCTGCTCCGGTACAGCGGGCGATGAGCGCCGGGTGCTTATCAATCATCGCGTTCCAGATTGAACGCGCCTCGTCATACAGTGGATGATCGGGTCGAATCAGATCGCCACGAAAGCGCGACTGAAAATCCTCGACAGCAGCGATGTCAATTTGCGTGTGCTGCTGTTCATTCATATGCATCTGTTGCGTTGTCATGCTATTACCTCCAATTTCAGGCCGGTTTCGCATGTGGCGAGATTCATCTCGCCACATGTTTCTCGGACTATGCGTCGTGTTATGCTCTGCTGAATTACTGCACGCGATCCTCGGTGGCGCGCGCGATTACAGCGGCGCCCACATTCCATCCCAATTCCTGACCCGCATCAATATCGCTGCGGAAATGGATGCCACCCCAGATGCGCGCTTCGCCGATCTCGTCCACGATTGCCATCAACCGCTGGCTGTCAGCCGGGAACAGATAAGCGAGTACACGCGCGGGCGCCATAGACAGGCACGAATGTGCTGATGGATAACTTGGATGACCAGGGGTGGTGAACAGGGGCTTGAATTCCGGGTCGAACTGGAAGGGACGCATTGCCCAATAGGCGTACTTCGTATCCCAGCAGGCGACCACGCTGTCGTAGCCGGCGATGTTCGTCAGTGCATACGCCCGCGCCGCCAGCAGTGGATCATTGGCCCAGCCAGCGCCCAGAATCAACTGGTTCGCCATATCATTCCAGAACCAGTGAACGTGCCTGCCGCCCGCGCCATATTCCCAGAACAGGGCTGTGGCATTTGTGACTGGTGTACGCTCAAAAGCGCGCACTTCGTCCATCTCAGCCACCAACTGCTCCGAGTCATAAGCTGGCGGGGGCGCGGGGCGGAACTGGTCTGGTGATTGCAGTACCCACGTTTGCCACGTACCCGCAGCCGGGAAAGCCGGATTCTCGCCTGTCCAATGACCGGGTTCGGTCGGAACACTGCCCGTCCATTTTGCGTTGAACCCATCCGTTTCGCCACGCGCGATAACCAGTTCGGCTACCTGCCGGCCCAATGCCAGGCCCGCCTCAACATCACTTGGATATTCCACTCCTGCCAGAAGCCGGGAATTGACGGCTTCCTGCGCCTTGTCCGCGAAGCTCGACGCACTGTCGGGGAAAAGCCAGCCCAGGACAGCCGATGCTGCGCCGGCAGTTACGGCATATTCAGAAGGATAGGACGGGCTTGAAGGATTGGTGATGGCCGTTTGCAGCGACGGGTCGAACACGCTCGGTCGCGGACGGTTATAAGCGTATTTGCTGTCCCAGGCGGCAACTGTCGCATCGTAGATCGCGGCGTGAAGCAGCGCCAGATGGCGGTAGGCGGCGGGAGCGGGTACCGCTCGCTTGAGCATGGCATCCAGGGCAATCTGATTCCACCGGAATACAGGTGCGCCTGTATTCCAGTAAGTAATCTGGAGCAGCGCCGCATCATCGCGGGCTGCCGACATTTCAGCCAGTTGGGCGATCTCCGCAGCCGTCGCCGCGTCGTCGGGCGGCGCATCGAGGCGGAATTGGTCAGGTGATTCGAGCACCCATGTTCGCAATGTGGCGACATCGGACTCAACCTGCACGGAAAGTTCCGGTAGTGGACTGGCTGCCACCGGGATAATCCCCAGAATCAACGCAGCGGCGAGGACGATACCGAATCGCCAGTATCGTACACGAAAACCAGAACGAAGCTTGTGAGACATACTGAACCCCTCTCGGATAAACCTGATACGAGTGCCCAAGCACGATACGTTGATAGTAACCATCTGGCTTGGATGACATGTTGAAGCTTAAAGAATATTTGGAGTGGTTGTCACCACTCGTACGAGTGGTACAAGAGGGGAATCTGGTTTGACCGTCAAGGAAGAGTTCAGTATAGTTAGTTGTTACAAAATACCTTTAGGCTGGGACTGAGGTGGCAATGGCTGTCGAAAATGCAGGCGAGGACTCCCGCCTGACGCTACCGTTCGAACCTCTTACAGAACGCGAACAGACCATTCTCCGTTTTATCGCTGAAGGGCTGTCTGACCGGGAAATCGCGCGGACGCTTTCGGTCGCGCTGGACACAGTCAAATGGTACAACAAACGCATCTACGGTAAGCTGGATGTGCGTAACCGCACCCAGGCAACGTCCCGCGCCAAAACGCTGGGACTATTCGATCTGCCCGATCAAACAGAACGCGCGGAAACCGCCGCTGTTATTCCGCAACAACCACGAAATAATCTTCCAGCCCAGGTGTCTTCGTTTATCGGGCGTCGCCGCGAAGTCATCGCAGTACAGCAGGTGCTGCAAAAATCCAGGCTGCTGACCCTTACCGGAATTGGGGGGGCAGGGAAAACGCGACTGGCGTTACAGGTAGCGAAAGACATGCTGCCAAGTTTCAGTGACGGCGTCTGGTTTGTGCCTCTCGCACCGGTGCTCACGACCGATCACATCCTTTGGACAATTGCGGAGCGGCTGAATTTCCAGTTTAACGTTTCGAGTGAGCCAGCGGCCCAGCTATTCGCCTATCTGCGTCCAAAGAATCTCTTACTGGTGCTGGATAACTTTGAACATCTTATCGCCGGGGCGGCATGGATCACTGAGATGCTCCAGGCGGCACCGGGAGTGAAGATTCTCGTTACCTCGCGTGAGCGGTTAAACCTGTACGGGGAAGTAACTTATCCGGTTGCCGGTATGGCCCTGCCGACACATCAGAGCGATGCAGCACAATCTGAGTCCGCTCAACTGTTTATTGAACGCGCGCAATCCGTCAGCCCGACTCTGGATTGGAATTCGGATACCCTGCAACACATTGAGCGTATCTGCCGCCTGGTGGACGGGATGCCACTCGGCATTGAACTTGCAGCCACATGGATGGATACCCTGTCGCCCCAGGAAATCGCAGAAGAAATCGAACACAACCTCGATGTTTTAGAAGTCCAACGACAGGACATACCCGAACGCCAGCGCAGCATACGAGCAGCCTTTGACCGGTCATGGCAGCTACTGGATGAAACCCAGCAGGTAGCTTTTCGCCGGTTGTCGGTGTTTCAGGGCGGTTTCACCCGCGTAGCCGGAGAGGCCATAACTAGCGTTGGGCTGCGAACCCTGCAGGCGCTTGTTTACAAATCACTTTTGCGGCGCAATCCGAACACCGGACGTTACGAATTTCATGAACTGCTACGCCACTATGCGGAAGAACAGCTCGAAGCATCCGGTGAATCGGAACTGCTGTATCAGGCTCATGCTATCTACTTTGCCAATTTCATGGTCGAGCGCTGGCCTCGTATGAAAGACTTCCGGCAAAAAACGGCTGTTGAGGAGGTCGAAGCGGATATTGAGAATGTGCGGGCCGCGTGGCAATACTGGATCAGGGCAGGCAACATTGTCCGTCTCAATATGTTTCTGCATACCCTTTGGGCTGTTTACGACATGCGCGGTTGGTATCTGGCGGGTATTGATCTGTTTGAACAAGGGATTCAGGTCATGCGTGCAGCCGGCACAGATGAGGCTCGTGCCGGGCTGGGCTGGCTGCTGGCCGTTCAGGGACTGTACTCGGTAACAGGAGAGGTATACAAACAATCGTCCATGCCCGCTCCGTTGTGGATGACAGAGTACAGGATATATGTTGTTAGTGGGGATGCAAAACACGGCTATGCTTTGGCGAAGGAAGGAGTTGAGATTCTTAAGCAGCTTAAAAACCGGGAAGATATGATGATCCTGCCACTGATCAGCCTGTTTATCACCTCCTGCCTGCTCGATGAAGAAGGAGTTCCACTTCAGACGGCGCAGGACTGCCTGGAAATTGCTTCCAGAACAGGTGATGAATGGGCAATCGCTAAAGCAAAGCTGCTGCTTGCTGTGAAAGCCATTGGAGATGGCGATTACCCGCAAGCGGCGCAGTTGGCGCAAGAGGCATTAAATACCTTTGAAACGAATGGCGACAATTGGTCAAAGAGCACACTCTGTACGGAAGTGCTGGGATTGCTTGAAATCCGGCTTCGTGAGTTCGAGGCTGCCAGAAAGTGGATACAGCAAGGGCTGAAAGCGGCAGAAGAAATTGATTTTAAGTATGCTATTCAGACCGCGTACTGGCAATTGGGATTTGTGGCGTCCCTCGAAGAAAAGTACGTGGAGGCCGGGAGATGTTGGAGCAGGGCATTTGAGGTGGCCGACCAGATTCTGGGCGGGACAACCTTTCTGGGGTTTGGTGGAAGTGGTGTTACGGAGTAGAACGTCTGTTAACGTGAACGGTTATGGGTTTATTGACCATCAAAAGGAGAAGAAGGATGCCGCTGTACCTGGATATTCATCATAAAGTTGCTGGAATTACGCCAACATCGCTGGCCGAAGCGCATAAGAAGGACCTCGAAGTTCAAAGCAAATACGGCGTACGTTATCTGAAATACTGGTATGATCAGTCCACCGAAAGAGTTTTCTGTCTTGTTGAAGGGCCGAACAAGGAAGCTGTTGAAGCCGTACATCGTGAGGCTCATGGCAACATTGCCGACGAGATCATCGAAGTGAGTGAGGGTGATTAACGTCTGGTCGCACTTTTCAGACAGAGACGATTCGACGGATACATGTTCGTTCACATTCTTTTTGGCGCACGCTGCCAGATGAAAACGGAGATGATACCAGGTAAGTCACAGAGAGTGCTTTAAAAACGATGTTCCACAAACAGGATGAAGTTGGCGAGTCTCGGAGCGCAGTCTGCGCTCCAATAGTTACTGCTGCGATGTCTGATCAGTGATGGACGAAGTGCGCGTTCCCCATTGCCGATTCGATGACTCCGCCATCAGTCCGTAGTCGTTCGGCATATCCACTTTGCCCAGGAGTTCGCCGCTGTGGATGTCCACGACCGTCAGCGTCCCGGCGTTGATGCCTTCGATGTTCAGCAGATTGTTCTGGACAACCATTGCTTCACGACCGGACTCCGTCCTGAAGAAGGCCATGTGATGTGCGCCTGGTTCCGCCTGAAGTGTTTTCACCTCGGTTAACTCCGGCAGGTTGTCCAGGCTGAAGACCTTGACCACACCCGACACGCCAAAGCTGACGTACAGCAGTTTGTCCGCATCACTTTCAGGGTCTTCGCCCGGCCCGATGTAGAATTCCAGCGCCACACCCAGTCCGGCAGGGCCGCCGTCGAAAGCCTGAGTGCAGTCACCCAGCAGTCCCGTTTCTTCATCCTGCGGCGCAATCCAGACGTCACCGCCGGCGCTGGTTGTCACCAGAGCGTAAGCCGGGAACTCGTCGCGCAGCAGCAGCACTTCGACAGGCAGCGACAGGTCTTCCGGCGATTCAGCGACCAGCTTTTGCATTTCAATCCGAGTTTCAAGCTGGTGCATTGACAATCATTCCTCTGCTGACTGGAGAGTATAACGCGCTGCCAGCGCCGATACCTCAAACTCCGCCGGTGTAACGTAACCCAACGCCTCGTGTATGTTATGTACGCTATCTCCAGCCTGTATTGTAACTGCATCCTCGAAGTCCTGATACACGCTGTAATATCCTGCGGCTGTTCATCGTCATGGCGGGACGACCGGAGCCGGGGAGCATCGGTTGAAAATCCATCTCCAGTGTAGTTGGTAGTGTGTCGTCAATACCGCCATCCGATGATAAACTCTGGCGCGTTCGGCGGCGTTACCCAATGGAGGGAAACATGTGTTGTGTCATTACGCTGCTGCTCCTGATTGGCCCCCGCGCGGCAGCACTGGTCTGGGCGCTGCTTGACCCCCAGCGGTGGCAGGTTACGTTTGACAATGCCGTTCTGCCCTGTCTGGGCATCATCTTCCTCCCCTGGACCTTGTTGGCCTACGTGCTGGTCGCGCCCGGCGGCGTTGATGGGCTGGATTGGGTGTGGCTCGTTATTGCCTTTCTGATTGACATGGGCAGTACTTCCGGCGGCGCCGTCAAGAATCGTGATCGCATCCGGCGCTATCGCGCGTGATACAAGTCGCAAACGGGTCGTTAATACTGGTAATGCGGCGGCGGGGAGCGCCACAATCTGTTGACGCACGCCTACAGATCAGCCGCGCAGCGAAAACCGATGGTGGCGCAGCGATCCAGCCCCGGCCATGACAGCAGCATTTTGGCGCTGAAGGCGTTGGGTTGCGGCCCGCCGTCGCTGTACCATTCCGAGCCAAGCGCCCGGTAGAACGAGCCACCTTTCAGGATGATAAAGCGTGTCCGGTTGTTGGAGCGTTCGCTTTCGGTCATCTCCCATACATTGCCGCAGCAGTCGAACAGGCCAAAGGGAGAGCGTCCCTGCGGATAATGCGTAACGGGCGTCGTGGAACCGGCTGATCCGAAATTGCAGCAGTCATGCCGGTATGTGCTGCCCCAGGGATACACATATTCCGCAAAACCCTGCGCGGCGTGCTGCCATTCTGCTTCGGTTGGCAGACGTTTATTCGCCCACCGGGCGTAAGCGCGGGCATCGTCCAGATCAACATAGACCACGGGGTGATCTTCCAGCCCGGCGGGAAGCTGCCCTTCCGGCCAGTGATCGAGGAAATGATCGGGGTGGCGCGGACGATAGCCGGTCGCCTGTAAGAAGGTGGCATACTGCCGGTTAGTCACGGGGGTCAGGTCAATCGCAAAATCGCTGAGCTGCACCGGGCGGGTGAGCGTTTCCAGCCGGTGCAGGCTGGGGTAGCGCAGATCAAGCGCCGGCTGCTCACCAGTGCCGTGAGCGTAAAAACCGCATTCCCGCACCTGAAACTGGACTTGCAGGTCGAAGGCGCGTCCCGGAATGAAGGCCATGCCGTCGGGCAGGTGATCCGGGGAATACGGTTGAGTTCGCGGCGCGGGTGTCAGAACTTCCACCAGGGCGGGTGGGGCAGGATCAAAATCAGCCCGGTCATTCAGGGCACGCTGCCCGGCCAGAAAGGCTGGAAAATCCGGTGCAAGGCGTTCGACCGGACCGGTGATGATCGCGCTGATGCCGCGCGGGGCGATCATGCCGAAAACCTGTCCGCCTGCATCCAGTTCACAGGCTGTGCCGCGGATTAAGTCATAGACGGGTACATTGCCAGGGTTATCCATCGTCAGCAGGGGGCCGCTGTACGAAGTCTTCGTCTGATTACAGATCGTCCACAGGCGCACGCCGTCGCCTTCCCATAAGGAGGCGCAGAGCGCGTCATTCGCAGTCGGGACGAAGGGCTGCCAACCCTCGCCGGTCAGCAGGTGCGCATAGCGGCGCTGCACCGGCAGCATCGCCCGTAAGATCGAGCGATCACGCGGCGACCAGCGGCGATCGGTCCCGAAAACATTTTCCCACACCACCACGCCGGTGCCGTTCATCCAGGCCAGATGGAGTTCTTCGGTATGGTCGAACTGCCAGCGTTTAATCCGGTGCTGCATATGGCGGCGTTCAAACCATTTGTTTCGCAGCACCCCCATGCCCGCCGGAATACCCTGCGCCCATGATGCATGATGGGCGGCAATCTGTTCAATCGGCACGACATGCTCGCTTTCCATCACCACGCCAGGGCGCACCCGATCCAGTCGTTCTCGCAGGCCATCGGCAGCCTGCGCCAGCGTATCGAGAAAAACCGCATCGGCGTGGCTGGCGTTGATCAGGTCTGCCAGCGCGTCCGTGTCGGATTGGCCTTCGCGGCGCGTGCCATGATCCCAGGGGCTATAATCCAGATAGACACGAACGTTCCGCGCCTGGCAGCGTGTGACCAGCGCCCGTAAGCCAGCCAGTCCACCGAGGGTATCGCGGTAGAAATCAAACTGGTTCCGGGCATCAAAGCCGATTTTGGGATAAGCGTGCCATAACAGGATGGCGTCAAAGCCGCCAAAATCAGCCTCAGCTTCGTCCAGCAGATCGTCAATCCGGTACTGGCCGGTCTGCGGATCATAAAAGCGAAGGTCGAACATCATCAGGAAACCCAGCGCGAACGCACGTGACACCCAGGCAAAGGTCGGGCTGTCATACGATGCCCCGGTATAACCCATCAGTTCGCGCGTGAGGGCGCGCCACTGGTGAAGCTGCGACCGCCATTGGCCGCGCTGGTCAGGGTCGGTGGGTGGAAACAAAAGAGGGTACATCTTAAAACCTTTAGCAGTTGGTGATCAACCAATTTAAAGTTAACATAAATGAGAACGGTCGCAAAGGATGAAACAAGCATGACACGCAGACCTACGATTATTGATGTTGCACGACTGGCGGGCGTGTCAAAAGCCACTGCCGCGCGGGTCGTGAATGGCGATCAGACGCTGGTACGGCCAGCTACCCGCGAGCGAGTGCTCCAGGCTGCCGCCCAGTTGGGCTACGAACGCAACGCTGTCGCCAGCAGCCTGCGCACCGATCAAACCAAGCTGGTGGCGCTCTCGATCCCTGACATCACCAACCCTTTCTGGCCGGAAGTGGCGCGTGGTGTACAGGATGGGCTGGAGCAGTTGGGGTATGCCGTCGTGACGGTGAATACTGACTGGAAAGCGGACCGGGAACAGTATTATCTGCGGCTGGTGCGGCGCAACCGTTTTGACGGCCTGATTATCAACCCGGCGACGGTATCCAATGATACGCTCAAGAACCTGCATATACCGGTTGTTATCCTCGGCTCCGGCACGTACTACCCGGATTTTGACTCGGTTGGCAGCGCCACCCGCGATGCTGTCGCTGACAGTCTGGCCTATCTGTACGAACTCGGCCACCGCCGCATTGGCCTCTGCGCGGGGCGTTCGCGCACCAATACTGAACGACTGCGCTACGATGGTTATATCACCTTTCATGCTCAGCATAAGCTGCCGCTAGATAATAACCTCATCATCGAAACGGAGTTCAGCGAGCAGGCCGGCTATGACGCTATGCTGCGCCTGTTACACAGCGACCGACCACCCAGCGCGGTCTTTGCGGCCAACGATATTCTGGCGATTGGGGCGCTGCGGGCAGCGCAGGCGATGGGCTGCCGCGTGCCGGAGGACGTATCCATCATGGGGATGGACGATATTTACGCGGCATCCATCACGTCGCCAGCCCTGACGACCGTCGTCAAGCCCAAGTATGACATTGGCCGGCAGGCGGCAGAACTGCTCATCACCCGGATGACCGACACCGAAACGCACCCGCCGCGCCATCTCCAGCTTGCCTGCCAGCTTGTCACACGTGGCTCTACGGCAATCTACAATTCACCTCGTTAGGCACTTTTGACAAAGGGACTTGCATAAATCAAAAAACGTGATATTCTCGAAATGAGAACGTTCTCATTTTGGGTGAAGCATTCCGCAAACAGGATTTTGTCATGGCAGGTTCTTCAAAACCTTCGGAGGATTTCCTCGACCGCGCAACCGGCTGTCTGCTGGGTCTGGCAGTCGGCGACGCGATGGGCGACCTGGGGCGCAGTGATGCTCACCGCCAGCGGTACGGCATTATCACCCGGATGTATGAAGGCGCGAGAAGCACGGACGATACGGAGTTCGCCATCCTCACGGCGCAGACGTTGATTGACTGGCGCGGGGAACTCACGTTAAGCCGGGTCGCGGAATCGTGGCGCAAATACATTCTGGGGCAGGGTGGCATGGGAGATCGGGGCGGCAAACCGCTGTACGGTTCGGTCGCCAATCTGGCACGGGGGATGGAACCCCCGCAGACCGGGATAGACAATCCCCAGAATGATGATGACGGCGCGGCTATGCGCATTGCGCCGGTCGGTATCCTCTGCGCGGGCAATCCGGCGCGCGCTGCCGAAATCAGCGGGATCGAAGCGCAGATCAGTCACGCGCGTGATGGTGTCTGGGGCGCGCAGGCTGTCGCCGCCAGTATTGCCGTTGCGCTCGATCATGCCACGCCGCGAGAAATTATAACGACGGGTGTTGAGCAGGTTCCGGCGGATAGCTGGTTGGGGCGTTCCTTAAAACGTGCGCTCGCCATCTGTGACCAGCATCCGACCATCGAGGAGGCATGGGAATATCTGCACATTGACCTGTGGAATCCTGTTCACTCGATGGTGGCCGAGGCGCTGCCGCAGGCTTACGGAATCTTCCTGCTGACAGGTGGTGACTTTCGTAAAGGGATGCTGTGGGCATGTAATTTTGGCCGCGATGCGGACACGATTGCCGCTCTGGTAGGGGCGCTGTCAGGCGCGATGCATGGGCGTGACGTCATTCCCCAGGATTGGGCGGACAAAGTGCGCCGCCCGGCGGGGGTATGTCTGAAGTTTGCCGCTCAGCGTGACATTGTGGAGGTGGCTCAGCAGTTAGTCGAAGTCGCTTACGAGCGTGACTGGGTGAACAGCCGGCACGTGATCGGGTAAATAGGTTTCAGTCATTGAAGGAGTGTATGATGAAATTGCTTTTTCGAACCGCAGTCTTTGTCCTTTTGGTCCTGGTGCCGTCGTTAAGCCTGATGGCGCAGGAGCCGGTCACTATTGAGTGGTGGACGGTGGCCTCGGAAGAATTCGATGAGGCTGTGCAGCGCGCACTGGTAGACAAGTTCAACGCCGAGCATCCCAACATTCGGGTCAATATGACGCTGCTGCCGTCGGACGGTTATGACGAGCGGATGCAGACGACACTCGGCGCCGGCCAGGGCGCGCCGGATGTGGCCTTATTCTGGAACACCAACTGGTATCCGCAGGCGCTTGATCTTACCGGGTACATCGAAGCCGATCCTGACATTGACCCGGAAATGTACCTGCCCGGTTTCTGGAATACGCGCGTCGTCTTTAACGATACCATTATCGGCCTGCCGCTGGGTGTCGGCGCGAACTTCGTTATGTACAACAAGGATATGTTTGATGCCGCCGGCGTAGCCTACCCGGAAGCCGACTGGACACCAGAAGATTACATTCAAACCGTCGCCGCTCTGGCGAACCCGGATGCGCGTGTCTGGGGCGGTGACCGTCCGCGCGGGCCATACCGGGCGATCTGGTACAACATGGGGGCGCGGCTGTACAGTGACGACAGTACGACGGTTGAAGGTTATCTCAACAGTCCGGCATCGGTAGCGGCGTACCAATGGCTGTGGGACCTGGTGGCGACCAATGGCACGCCCACTCCAGCTGATCTGGAAGTTCTTGGCACGGAAGGCACCGGCCCGGTTGATCTGTTCCTGGCCGACCGGCTGGCGATGGCAACCCTGAATCAGGGACACATGCAGAATGCTATCGCGGTGGACAAGAATTTTGGCATTGTGCCTGAACCGCAGGTTGAAGGTAACACCCGCCACGTAAATGCCTGGTCGCTCACCGTGTCCGTCTGGAAGGGCACGCAGCACCCGGCTGAAGCCTACGAATGGCTGAGCTACTGGGCCGGCCCGGAAGGGCAGCAGTTCCTGATGGAGAATGGCAACCTGATCCCCTCGATTCCAGCCGTACTGGAAAACTGGGAAGCGGCTGACACCGATTACGGCCAGGCCTTCCTGGACGTACTGCAACTGGAACAGGTGGCCGCGTGGGACAACAAGCACCCGTGCAAAGGCACCGTGCTGCGCTCCGTGTCGGACGCGTGGGATCTGGTGATGCTGGGGCAGGTGGAACGGGATGCCGTCCAGTCCATGCTGGACGGTCTGGTGCCGGCAGCGCAGGCCGCGCTGGATGAGTGTGTTGGCCGACTGGGCGGGTAAATCCTTACAGATAGTCTGGCGTTTTCTCCATGTATGGCTGTAGGGACACGGCTGCCGTGTCCCTACGGATGACCCAATCTTCCATAAATAAAAGCCAGAAGAGTTACCTATGGCAATTATCGCACGCTGGCGTTCCGCGAATCCCAATACACGGCGCGAGGCTGTCGAGGGTTATATCAGCCTGCTTCCCTGGATAATTGGTTTTATCGCGTTTACCGTGATTCCGATCAGTGTTTCGCTGTATGTCAGCATGACGCAGTGGACAGGTATGGAGCCGCCAAGATGGATTGGCTTCAATAACTACGTGCGGATGTTCACCAACGACCCGCTGTTCTGGCAGGCGTTGAAAGTGACGCTCGGTTTTGTGGCTCTGTCGCTGCCGCTCAAACTGGTCTTGGGGCTGGCGCTGGCGCTGCTGCTCAACCTCAAAGTGCCGGGCATGAATTTCTTTCGCACCGTGTTTTACATCCCGGCGGTGATCTCAGGTGTGGCGGTTTCGCTGATGTGGATGTGGCTGATGCAGCCCGATACCGGCGTTGTCAATACGCTGCTGTATTACATGGGTATCAAAGGGCCAAACTGGTTCTGGGACCCGAACTGGGCGCTGCCTTCCGTCGCGTTGATGAGTGTGTGGAAGGTCGGTGGCAGCGCGATCATTTATCTGGCCGGATTGCAGAATATCCCGGCGCATCTGTATGAAGCGGCAGAGATTGACGGCGCTGGCCCCTGGTCGCGCTTCTGGAAGATCACGCTCCCATTATTGACACCCACGCTGTTCTTCCAGCTTATTATCGAAATGATCGATTCGTTCAAGGTGTTTACCGAAGCGTATGTCATCACGAATGGCGGGCCGCTAAAGGCCACTTATTTTTATCTGCTGTACTTTTATGAAGAAGCCTTCCGTAACTTTAATCTGGGCTATGCCTCGGCGCTGGCGGTTGTGCTGACGATCATCATCCTGTTAACGACGATTTTCGTCAATTACACCTCGAAACGGTGGGTCTATTATGAGTCGGAATAATGTGTTAACGGCAGCTCCGGCGGGACGGCTGGCGCAGCAGCGGGCAGCGGATACCGCGCGCTTCCGCGTGCGGAAATACGGCGGTTACATCACTGCTTATGTTGTCATGACGGCGATTGCCATCGTCTTTATGATGCCGCTGCTGTGGATGATTTCCACATCGCTTAAATCCCGGACGGAAATTCTGGCCTGGCCGCCGACCTGGATTCCCGAACAACCGCTGTGGGGGAATTACGCGGAAGCGTTTGCCAAGTATCCGCTGGGCCGCTTCATGCTGAACAGTTTCATCCTGGTGATCGGCTGTACGATTGGCGAACTGGTGTCCGTGCCGATTATCGCTTTTGGGTTCGCCCGGTTGAATTTCCCGTTTAAGCGCGTACTGTTCATTCTGATGCTCAGCACGATGATGATACCGAGTCAGATTAAGCTGATTCCGCTGTATTCGATTTACAGCCAACTGCGTCTGACGGGCACCTATGTCCCGCTCATTTTACCTTCCTTTTTTGGCAACGCCTTTTTCACGTTTCTGATGGTGCAGTACATTCGCACGATCCCGCGTGATCTGGACGAAGCCGCGCGGATTGACGGCGCGGGGACGTGGACAGTCCTGTACCGCATCATCCTGCCGCTGTGCAGGCCGGTGCTGACGGTGATGATCGTCTTCACGTTCCTGTGGGTGTGGAATGATTTTCTTCAGCCGCTCATTTACCTGAATGATTTTGCAACCTATCCGATTTCGGTCGGGCTGGCGTTTTTCCGGGGACGTTACAGTGTGGAATGGAATATGTTCATGGCGGCCACGCTGGTTTCAATTCTTCCGGTGCTGGTGCTGTACTTCTTCGCGCAGCGCCATTTAATCGGCGGCATCGCCTCGTTAGGGTTGAAGGGATAGCCGCCGGTAAGCAGTCGTATGTATGCTTTGTATTGAAGGAACAACGAACTCATGACACAGCAAATTCCCCCGGATTATGATGAGCGCGTCTATGCCGGCTGGCTGGGCAAGTGCGTTGGCGTGCGCTTCGGCGCGCCGCTGGAAAACTGGACGTATGACCATATCCGCGATCACCTGGGTGAACTGGAATGGTACGCTTTTGGCGAGGGCGGTAAGGTGTTCAAGCCCGACGATGACACCTGCGTGCCGATGATTTTCATCCGCGCGCTGGAAGATTATGGCGATGACCCGACCGCTGAGCAGCTTGGGGATACGCTGCTGAATTACCTGGGCGACCAGCATGGTTCGATCTGGTGGGGCGGCTACGGTATCTCGACCGAGCATACGGCATATCTGAACCTGGCAAACGGCATTCCCGCGCCGCGCTCCGGCTCCATCGCTCAGAACGGCGCGACCACTGCCGAGCAGATCGGCGGGCAGATTTTCAGCGACATCTGGGGATTGGTCGCGCCCAATAATCCGGCGCGTGCGGCGGAACTGGCCGAACGCGCCTCCAGCGTTACCCACGACGGCAACGGCATTTATGGTGGGCGGTTTATCGCGGCGATGGTCAGCGCGGCCTTCTCTGAGTCTGACCCGAAGCGGTTGATCGAAATTGGCCTCCAGCAGATTCCGGCAGACAGCGAGTATGCCCGTGTCATACGGGCGATGGTGGATTTCCACCACGACCACCCGGAGAACTGGCGTGATGCCTACGCTTACCTGAAAGCCAATTTTGGGTATGATCGCTACGGCGGTGTGGTGCATATTATCCCGAACGCGGGCATTATCGCGCTTGGCCTGCTGTACGGCGAAGGCGATTTTTCACGCTCGATACGGATCGCCAATATGGGCGGCTGGGATACCGACTGCAACGTGGGCAACGTGGGCACAATCATGGGCGTGGCACTCGGCATTGACGCGATTGACTCCCGCTGGCGCGAACCGATCAACGATGTGCTGGTGGCGGCCAGCATCATCGGCACGCGCAATATTCTGACGATCCCGCAGTGTGTGGATCTGTTCTGTCAGTTGGGACGGCGGCTGAACGGCATGACCAGCGAACCCGCGCCGCGCTATCACTTCCGCTATCCCGGCTCACTCAATACGTTTGAAGTCAAAGGCGACCGCGCAATTCCGACACATCGCGCTCACGACACGGTGGACGGCGCTGGCGTTCTGCGAGTCGCTATCCGCAAGCTGAACAAAAAAGGTGAACTGCGGATTTTTACGCGCACTAACTACCGCCCATCTGACCTGAGCGCCAATTCCTACGGCGCGCAGTTTACGCCGCTGGTTGCACCGGGGCAGACCATTCGGGCGCGGGTGTATCTGCCGGCGCAGGATACGCCGGAGTCGGTGCTGGCGGCGATCTTCGTCTATGACGACAACCATAAAACCTACCACCAGCCGCAGAGTGTGGCGCTTACCCCCGGCTGGCATGATCTGACTTACACCGTACCGCCGATGGTGGATGCCTGTCTGTCGCAGGTGGGTATCGTCCTGCGTGTGCTGGACCCGATCTGGGAGCGCGGTTCGTTCTGCCTGGCATCGCTGGACTGGGACGGCGCGCCAGATTATAAAACAACGTTTGCGAAGGAACGACCGGAAACCGGCGCGATCAGCGGTTGGACGCATCTGCGCGGTTTCTGGCGGCTGGAAGATGGCGCGTATCATGGCAGCGGGCCGGGCTGGTGTGAAAGCTATACCGGCGACGGGCGGTGGTTGGATTACCGCGTGAGCGCCGAACTCGTGCCGCTGTTGGGAGACCATCACCGTGTCAATGTGCGGGTGCAGGGCGCGCTGCGCTCGTATGCCTTCGGCCTCGCGTCGGATGGTTGTATCGCCCTCTACAAAAAAGATCGGGAGTATATAAAGATTGCGTCTGCGCCGTTTGACTGGCGGCACGGCGAAACTTACCGACTGACCGTGACGGCCTGCGGCAGTGAACTGGTGGCGCTGGCAGAGGGTGGGGGGCAGATGGCGGCGCTGCGCTGGACAGATGACGACACGGCATATCTGACCGGGCAGGTCGGCTTTACGACCGGGGATGGCGGCCACACCGCCTATCTGAGTCTGGAAGTGAGTCCGGCATAACATGGCACGGCTGCACGAACATCAGGGTAAAACCATCCTCGTCGCTGCCGGTATTCGCGTGCCGCGCGGCGGCGTGGCCCATACACCGGATGAAGCCTACCAGCAGGCGGTGATGCTGGGCGGCGGGGTCGTGGTCAAAGCGCAGGCGTGGGTGACATCCCGCGCCGCTAAAAAGCTGATTGTTTTCGCCAATACGCCCGAAGAAGCCCGCACGGCAGCGGAAACACTGATCGGTCAGACTGTCGGCAACTTCGCCATTGATGCTGTCCTGGTCGAAGAACAAATCTCAATTGAGCGCGAATTCTATGTTGGGCTGATCGTGGATGACCGCGCCCGCCGCCCGATGTTAATTGTCAGCGGGGTAGGCGGCAGCGGTATTGAAGAAATCGCCCTCGCCCATCCCGATCAGGTGGCACAGTTCGCGCCGGATTTGCGTACCGGCCTGCGCGATTATGAGGCGCGTGACCTGCTGCGGCGGGTGGGTATCAGCGGTAAGCTGCTGCTGGCCTTCAGCGCCCTGCTGGTGAAATTTTACGGCGCGGCACGGACTTACGAAGCGCGGTCGGCGGAGATCAATCCGCTGGCGCTGACGAACGATGGCAGCCTGATGGCGCTTGACTGCCGCTTTACGATTGATGATTACGCCGTGTTCCGCCATCCCGATTTAGGTATCGAAATTGCGCGAGAGATTGACCGCCCACCGACGCCGCTGGAACGTATCGCCTGGAACGTCGAGAAAAACGACTATCGCGGCACGTTCTATTTTTTGCAGCTTGAAACGCAGTTCCAGCCGGAAGATCAGGTGGTCGGTTTTCACGGCAACGGCGGCGGCGGCAGCATGATGAACATGGACGCGCTGCTGGCGCAGGGATTTAAAATCGCCAATTTTGTGGATACCAGCGGCAATCCGCCCGCCAGCAAGGTCTACCGCGCGGCGCGGATTATCCTGGCACAGCCGCGTGTGGATGCCTACTTCATGGGCGGCAGCGGTTTTGCCAGCCAGGAACAGTTTCACTCGGCGCGCGGGCTGGTGAAAGCCTTCATGGATACGCAGTTGAATGTCCCGGCGGTCATTCGCATTGGCGGCAACGGCGAAGAACAGGCGATGGACATTCTGCACCGGGCGAACGGCAGTTTTTCCGCGCCGGTGGAAGCCTATGGCCGCGACGACACACCCGAATTCTGCGCGGGTCGTCTGGCCGATCTGGTCGCCACGTACACACCGGAAGTCACTTCCCCGCGTGCGATACCGCCTGCCGCCGAGCCGTATACGTTTGAGACGGTCACAAACGGCACGATCACCTACGATCATGCCGTGTGCCGGGACTGCGCCACCAAAGCCTGTGTCGAAACGTGCGTGCCGAAAATCCTGTCGCTGGAAAACGGCGTACCGGTGCTGAACATCAGCCGCGAAGAGGCCAAACGCGGCGGCTGCATCGAGTGTCTGGCGTGTGAAGTCGAGTGTCATTTCCGGGGCAGCGGCGGCGGTTATATCCGTCTGCCTATCCCCGGTCTGGAGCCATAACGATGGCGATTCTGATTGATCGTGATAAACGGGTGCTGGTGCAGGGCATCACCGGGCGCGAAGGCGCGACCCGCACCGCACTGATGAAGGGCTACGGTACGAATGTCGTGGCCGGTGTCACGCCGGGACGCGGCGGCGAAACCGTCGAAGGTGTGCCGGTGTTTGATACCGTCGGCGCGGCCTGTGATGCGCTGGGCGCGATTGAGGTCAGCGTGATCTTTGTGCCCGCGCCGCTGGTGAAAAATGCCGCGCTGGAAGCGATGGCGGCAGGCGTCAAACTGCTGGTGCTGGTGCCCGACCGCGTGCCGCTGTACGACGTGCTGGAACTGGTGGCCGAAGCTGAAACGCGCGGCGCCACTTTCGTTGGCCCGAATACGCTCGGCATCCTCAGCCCCGGCAGCGGCGTGTTAGGCATGATGGGGGGCCGCGCTGCCAGCGTGCGCCAGTATTTCTATCCCGGCCCGGTCGGCGTGACCAGCCGCAGCGGCGGCGTGACAACCAGCATCGCCTACTATCTGGCGCAGGCGGGCATGGGGCTGTCAACGGTGGTGCACGTGGGCGGCGACTCGGTGGTCGGGATGCCACACCCGGATGTCCTAAAACGCTTCGAGGCCGACCCCCAGACGGAATGTGTGGTGCTGTTTGGGGAAATCGGCACGTCGCAGGAAGAAATGGCCGCCGACCTGATCGCCGCCGGGCAGTTCACCAAGCCGCTGGTGGCCTACATCGGCGGTAAGGCTGCAAAGAGTGGCACACGCTTTAGCCATGCCGGCGCGATTGTCGAGGGCAATCGCGGCACGTATGCCAGTAAGGTCGCGCGGCTGCGCGAAGTTGGCGCGGAAGTGGTCGAGTCGTTCGCGGATATTCCGAAAGTCACCGAGCGCGTGTTACAGCGGCGGACGGTTTCCATTCCCTTCGCAAAAGAGAACCAAACCCCTATGGACAGTGAACTGCACTGGAAAACGGCAATCACCAGCATCAGGCCGAACGAAATCCGGCTGCGTGGTTATCGTATTGACGAACTGATGGGCTGTATCAGCTTCAGCCAGGCGATTTTTCTGGCGCTTACCGGTGAACTGCCCTCGCCGCAGGTTGGCAGGCTGCTGGATGCGATGTTTGTGTCGTCCATTGATCATGGCGTGTCGCCGCCGTCCACGCTGGCCGCGCGAACCGCTGCCAGCACCGGCGCGCCGTTTAACGCGGCGCTGGCTGCCGGGCTGCTGAGTATCAACCAGCATCACGGTGGGGCAATAGAAGACAGTATGCGCCTCATCCAGCGCGGCCTGGAACTGGCACGGGTGATGGACGGTTCTGCCGAACTGGGCGCGGTGGCGCTGGTCGCCGCCTGTCGTAAGGAGAAAAAGCGCCTGCCGGGTTTCGGCCACCGCATCCATACGGCTGACCCCCGCACCAAACGGCTGCTGGAACTGGCGACTGAGTTGGGTATCGCTTCGGCAGGGGTAGAGATGCTGCGGGCGATTGAGGACGCCTGGGCGGAAGCCACCGGGAAACGCCTGCCGGTGAACGTGGACGGCGCGATTGCCGCGCTGCTGGTTGACCTGAATCTGCCGGTAGAACTGGCGAACACCTTCTTCATGATGGCGCGGCTGCCGGGGCTGGTGGCGCAGGTATACGAAGAAAAAACCCGCGAGCGCCCGATGCGCAGTATTCACCCGACGGACCATGAATACGACGGTGTGGCAGATCGCCATTATGGAGACGAGGATTAGCCCGTGCGTTTCCTGCTCACATTTACGCTGTTGTTGGTGATGATGAACCCGTTAGCTGCTCAGGATGCCCCGCGCGGTACGGCGACTACTGCGTCCTTTGAATCTGAAACGCTGAGCCGCGCCTACGAGTATTTTGTCTATCTGCCCGCCGGCTATGAAGCCAATGCTGACCGGCGCTACCCGGTTATCTACCTGCTGCATGGGCGTGGCGACGATTATTATGCGTGGCTGAATGGAATCGGCGTGCTGGATACGCTGATCGCTGCCGGAGATATTCCGCCGGTGATTGCCATCATGCCGGATGTACCATCCAGTGACCGCGCCAGTTATTACATTGACTCGGCCTACACCGGCGCGGATTTCCCCACCGAGCCGGTAGAAACCGCCTTCTTCAATGAGCTGATTCCTTACGTGGATGCAACCTATCCGACCATCGCTACACGGGAAGGCCGGGTGATCGGTGGTTATTCAATGGGCGGTTACGGTGCGCTGCGGTACGCGCTGGCGCACCCCGATGCCTTCATTGGCGCGATTGTCCTCAGCCCGGCAGTATATACCCCCCAACCGCCGCAGGACTCCAGCACGCGGTTATTCGGCGCGTTTGGTGTAGGTGAAATGCTGTTTGATGAAGCGCGTTACGCCAGCCTGAATTACCCGGCGCTGTTCGAATCATTCGTCACCTCTAATCTGGCGCTGTATATGTTTATCGCCGTCGGGGATGATGAATGGAAGAATCCTGCCCCTGAAGATTATCTGCATGACATTGACCTGGAAGCCCATCTGCTGTACAACCGCGCGCGGCGCGTGCCAAAGCTGCTGGCCGAACTGCGGGTATACGATGGCGGCCATGACTGGAACGTGTGGCGGCGCGGTTTTGAAGAAGGGCTGCGGTATATCAGCCGGTTCTTGCCCAAATAGAGCCGATCTGCCCGGATGAAACGGGGCGCTTCGCCCACGCCGTCCCATAGTGCCGACTGCTTCTGTACTTCCAGCTTGATACCGATCGCCGACAGACTGTTCCGGTGAAAATGGGGCGAACGTCTGGTTTCCCGGCATGTCACTGGCGGTTGTTCGTCTCCCTCACATACCGTAACGCGCTATAATTCAAGTAATCGTATGGCGGAGTTGCTAAAAGTGCCCACCGAACTCTCCGTATTTATCAGTTCGAAAATGCAGGAACTGGCAGCAGAACGTAAAGCCCTTCAGGAACTGCTTCCCACACTGGGGCAGGATATTTTTAAACTCCGCACCTGGGTTTTTGAAGGTGATGCGCCGGCCAGTAATAAATCCATTCGTGACGTTTATCTGGAAGCCTTACAAAATTCGGCTCTGTACATCGGCATATTCTGGAACGAATTTGGTGAATGGACGCTCGATGAGTTCGAGCGCGCGACAGAACTGGGTATTGAGCGCCACCTGTACGTGAAGAATCTGAATCCGGAACGGCGCGATCCCCGGCTGCAAGCCTTCCTGGACAAACAGAGCGATGTGCGTTTTGGCATTACGCCTCGCTGGTTTACCAGCCCGGAAGACCTCAAACGGCAGGTCGCCCGTTCCGTTGAAAAATGGCTGCTGGAGCGCCAGATTGCCTATCACAGCGCCATCAGCGCCGTTTTCGCTCGGACGGCTGACGATGTACCCGAACAACCCAGGCGGCTGGTAGGGCGGGATGATCTGGTGGCTGAGGTGCAGGCGTTACTGGATGACCGGGAGCGTGTCCTGCTCCGGGGTTTCGGTGGTATGGGCAAAACCGCGCTGGCGGCTTCGATTGCCGCTCAGCACGTCGCCGCCGGCCAGGGGCCGGTTCTCTGGCTGCGGGTAGGGGCGGCGGAAGCCGATGCGGTGTTTGAGGCCATCGGGCGAGCATTAGGCGCCCAGCAGGCGGTTGTCAGTACAACCGGCGATGAACGCGTACAGGCCGTCCGGCATCTTCTGGCGGAAGCCAAAGCCCTTCTGGTATTAGATGATGTGTGGAATGGTGCTGCCTTAGCGCGTGTTGTTAAAGCCGTTCCTCGCACGATGCCGCTGCTGGTGACATCACGTCACCGCTTTCCGCTGGATGAGATCGTCGAAGTTGGTGAATTAAAACCGGACGAGGCGCTGAGACTGCTCAGTTTATACGCACGCCGCCAGGATATGAGCCACGACGCCGAAGCCCGGCGCTTGTGCGAAATTCTGGGCTACCACGCCTTTGCGCTGGAAATTGCCAGCAAGACGCTTAAGGTCTACCAGCTAACCCCCGGCGAACTGTTGCAGCGGGTGGAACATGCGCCGCATGACCTCAGTATGCCCGCCAACTATGGCGAACTGGGGCGCACCGGCGTAAAGTCGCTGCTGGATACGAGTATCAGCGCGCTGCACCAGGAGTTATACCAGGTGTTTGTCAGTCTGGGCGGCATGTTTGAACCGAGCGCGACGCCGGAACTCCTCGCGCGGGTGATGGCTCATGATCCCCATGCCGTAGAGGACGCACTCGACCAACTGGAAGAACGCGGGCTGGTTAATGCCCGACAGCATAACCAGGTCAGGTACTACCGACTCCATGATCTGGCTTACAGCTACGCCCGAACCATGTTTATGAACAAGGGTTGGAGTCATCAGCCAGTTGTGGACGCCTGCCGGTCATATGCAGCCGTTCATAAAGATGATCTGGACGCGCTCGATGTGGAACAAAGTAATATTCTGGAAGCAGCGGAAACCGCCCATCACGCCAATCAGGATGCGGTGTTTGTCGCCATCATGAAATCGTTAACGGTTGACGGGCCGTATTTTGCGGCACGCGGGCATACGGCGGTTTCTTTAAAGCTGCTGGAAAGTGCGATCCGGGTGGCCCGGCAGCATAATGAACTGGAAACCGCTCATTATCTGTTGAGCAAGCTGGGAAATACTTACGCTGATTTTATGGGTGATTATGAGGCCGCGCTGACAGCTTATCAGGAAGCGCTAGCCCTCGCGCGGGTGCTTGGCGACACACGCCGCGAAGCGATTTTGCTGACCGTCATCGGCAAGATGCGCTTTCATCAGCAGGCGGACGATGCCGACAGCTACTACGAGCAGGCGGAAGTTATTGCCCGCAGCCTGAACGATGATTTTGTGCTGGGTTTTGTGCTGCATCATCGAGGTTATCAGTTTATCAATCAGCAGCCGCCGGATTATGAGCGCGGCAGGGAGCTTTCGGACGAGGCTGCCAGAATCGCGGCGGCGCTGGAACTGCCTGATATCCGGTTCTGGTCGCTGCTTAATCGTGGATCATGCGAGCATGAACTGGGGCTGGTGAAAGCCGCTCTGGCTACCCACCACGAGGCATATGATCTGGCGCGGGATCAGAACAACCATTTCTGGATGGCCGGAGCTTTGCGCTCGGTTGGTGAAGATTTAGACCGGCTGGATGATCGTATCCAGGCACAGGCGGCGTTCGATGAAGCCCTGTCATTGTGGCGGCAGGTCAAAGCGAAAGCGCAGTCCGATGATCTCATTCAATATATGCAAGAGCGAAAGTATACGATTAAACCGGAGCTTTAAAAAGGAGACAAACGGATGTCTATCCTGTTCAAAAAACTGTTTTGGGGGTTTATAGGTTTAGTTTGTGTTTTTGTCATGAGTCTCGCCCCGGCCTGGGCGCAGGGCCGCCGGGCATCGGCGGCCAACTGTGCCCTGACACCCGATCAGATTTTAGGGCAAGCCTACAGCGGTACGGCGGGCGCGGCGGGTGAAACCGGTGATAATGGCCTGACACCGGAAGGTGAGGACATCGAGGCGGCGGGTTTAGCCGCTGACGTAGCGTGGATTCTGGATAATTTAGCTTATGCCCGCCCGGGATCGGAAGCAGTTGCGATTCTGATTGTGGATGATTTTTCATCTGATGGAAGTGGAGACCTGCCGGCTTCGCATGGTTGGCTGGTCTGGCAGGTGTTCCAGCAGCTACATGACTATTTGCCCCGGAATATCGCCGGGCAGATCACCCTGCAACAGGTGAATATTGCTGACGAGGCCGGATACCAGTCTGATCTGATTCTGCCGGAAATACAATCCGCTGTGGCAGAACTGTCGGCGCAGGGGATCAGCCGGTTTGTACTGAATATGAGTTTTGTGTTTATTCCCTGCGCTGACGAAAGCCTGGGATTCAACTACTCTGATTTTATCCAGGCGCGGCGAAACAATCCCAACCGTTCGCTGGTTGAACATCTGGGCGGTAATGCACGAAACGTTCAGGCGATCCTGAAGGACTCACGCATCGGGTACATTGATGAAGCCGGCCTGACCGACATCGGCGCAGAAACTCCGCGCAGCAAGGCACTTCCATCAGCGCCGGGGCAGGCACGAATTGACGGTGTGCCGCCCGTACCCCCTACGCCGTCCGCCGCAAAACCGGAATTTCGGGCACAAGACCTGCGCATCCTGAAGCTTTTTAATAACACGAAGCTGGGAACCGACCCACTGCGAGATTTCCTGCGCCAATCCCGCGATCTGACAATCATACCGGTCGCTTCATCCGGGAACTTCAAGCAGCGTAAACCCTTCTACCCGGCGCAGTGGCCGGAGGTTATCAGCGTGAGTGCTAACGAAGGGAATGATCTGCGGTTCTGGTTACATTCCAATAACGGGGATGTCAGCGTACCGGGGGCGTGGTTCAGTTTTGACGACGATCAATATCGGGCAGGAACATCCTTCGCCGCGCCGGTCGTCAGTCTGCTGATCGCCCTGGACCTTACCCAGACTCAACCTCGCTGTAAAGTTCGGGGTAATGCGCCGGCGTTGGCGCGTGGGACTTATGATAATACGCTGCTGGCGGAGGCTGTCGGACAATACTGCGGCAGATAGGAGCGAGCAGCCAACTCGTCTGGAAAGCGATGAGTTCGGCATACCAGGGCGACGCCGGAACACCGCCGTTCCTCGTCGCCCTGTGGTAATAGGATGGGGCAGGGGCCTACGCCCGCGCGAATCACAGCGCCGGATACGCCTCCGCTTCGGCCAGCGTTTTGCCGGTCTGCTGTACAGCGGCGAGCACCTGATCAATATCCTCGAAGCGGGTGCGGTGATTGGTGATGCTGGCACGCAGCGCGAATTTGCCGCCAATGCGTGTTCCTGTCATCACCGCCAGCCCGCTTTCCTGGATGCGCAGCAGCAGTTCGTGGTTAAGCCTGTCCAGCCGGCTTTCATCCCAGCCGCCGGGATGATAGCGGAAACAGACGATATTGAGTGTCACCGGCGCCAGGCATTCCATTTCTGGCGCGGCAGCTATCATCTGGCCGAAATAACGTGCCTGTTCCACATTCTGTGCGACCAGCCGGGCAAGCTGCTCCACGCCGTACACTTTGAGCGCCATCCAGACCTTGAGCGCCTTAAAGCCGCGTGACAGTTCGACGCCGTAGTCGCTGAACCAGAGATCCGCGCCGGCGACCCCGCGCTCCTCATGTTTGAGATAATCGGGACGCAGCGTGAAGGTCTGGCGCTGTATCGCCCCATCCCGCACCAGAACACAGCCAACTTCGAACGGGAGCTGCGGCCATTTGTGCCAGTCGAACGCCAGTGAATCGGCTCGCTCAATGCCGGCAGTCAGGTGTTTCAGGTCAGGGGCGATGGCCGCGAACGCGCCGAAGGCTCCATCTACGTGAAACCACAGACCCTCGCGCTGGCAGATGTCGGCCATACGATTCAGATCATCCATGCCCCCGGTGTTGGTTGTGCCTGCCGTACCAACCACGCAGAAGGGCTGTAAGCCTGCCGACCGGTCGGCGGCGATGGCGGCTTCGAGCGCGCCAATATCGGTCTGGAACTGGTCGTTTACGGGTATAGAGCGGATGGAGTCTCCGCCCAGTCCCAGCACTTCGGCAGCCCGCTGCACCGAACTGTGCGTTTCGGCGCTGCAATAGAGCATCATCCGGGCCGGCGCGCCGAAGAGTCCTTGCTGGCGGAAGTTAAAGTGGGACTGAGCATGGCGTGCCACCGCCAGACCTATCAGGTTCGCCATCGAACCGCCGCTGACCAGCAAACCACTGGCTTCTGCCGGGAAGCCGAACATCTGCTTCGTCCAGTCAATGACCTGTGCTTCCAGGTAATTGGCAGCGTGTTCGCCACCGCCCATATTGGGATTAAAACCGGATGCCAGCATATCCGCCAGCACGCCCAGCGGCGTTCCCGCCCCCATCACCCAGCCCCAGAAGCGCGGGTGAGTGTTGCCCATCGGGTAGGGCAGCACATCATCGGCAAACTGCTGATAGACGGTCTCGACCGGCTGCGGTTGGGCTGGCAAAGGTTCGGCCAGCCGCGCTTTCACGGCATCGGGCACTGGCTGCCATACCGGACGTTCGCGCAGGGTTTCCATATAACTGAGCAGATCATCCAGCATGTGGTGTGCCAGTTCACGCAGTTCTGACCAGTTTTCCGGGTCGAGCGTGATGTGCTGCCGTACAGGGGATTGAACAGTCATCAGTCTGCCTCCTGAATACTATACGAGCGCCACAATCAACCAGAGGTTTATAACGTTATTCAGCGGTTGACCGGATGCGCCTGAGCGACGCATTCGACCGGAGTTACATTACAACACACACTTCGGCAGAACAAAGAGTTCAGTGTCGCATAAATTTCGTAAATGCACCAGCCCCGTTTATCCTGTCAATCATGATCATATCAGGTGAGGCAGTATGTGGAGTACAGCGGGTTAAGAAGGCAGCCTTTCACCGGCCTCAACGGCCAGAGGAAGTATATTCTGGCGGGGGGGCAGGGGGCAGGTGGCGTAATGGGTGAAAGCGCAGGGTGGATGATAAGCACGGTTGAAATCTATCAGGGCTGTGCCGTCAGCAAACAGAGGGATTTTCAGAAAGCGTGATGCGCCATAGGTGGAAAGGCCGCTGGTGGCATCCCGGAAGATCAGCCACAACTGCTGGCCGTGTTCGGTGTCGCCATCCCAGAAGGCGTCAACGCGCAGGGATTGTCCCCTTAGTTCAAAATCCAGCATTCCGGGACTGACAAGCTGTACCCGCGTACCCAGCGGAGTCTCAACCTCCAGGGTACGTTCCGAGGTGTGCGCGGTGAACCGGGCCGTTACCCGATAAGCCGGGTCAACGGGAAACCAGCAGCGTCCACCAAAGGTGCGGCGGGCGACGCTGTTGGCGTCACGGATACGAACAGCATAACGCTCGCCGCGCTGGATGACAAAAAAGGTCACTGAGCCGATTTTGACATATGATGGTGGCGTTTTGGGCTGCTGAACGTGCAGCACCGCCTGCTTAACCGGGACTCCATCCACCAATACGGGTACATCGGTGCTCACGTCGAGCGTGACATGACCATTGTCCAGATGGATTATGCCTACTTGATCAGGTAAATCCGGCACTGGCAGGACAACATCACGGTCGGCGGCGCTGCCAACTGTATTTCCCCCTTCATGCATCCATTCCAACCCGACGACCGTAAGCCAGCCGTCCTCGGCCCGCAGGCGATCTTCTTCTGTTTGTCGCCACGCCAGGATGTCTGCAATGTAGTCATGATCCGCCGCTGCCAGCATCAGTCCAATGGCTCCTCTTTTTTTGACATCTCATGGCTGGCGTTGCTATACTCCGCCAACATGGATGCAGACGTGGCGGAATTTTATCAAAATGCTGGTATCCGGCAACACCCTTAAATCCTGCGGTTGGAAATTCTATCAGACGACATAACCGGGGTAAGCCGCTGCTGGTTTCATGAGATTCAGCCCTGGTTACAGGGCATTTTTTATGTTGTTCTGCCTGGTAGGAAGTCATACGCGATTATGCGACAGTATGTGTTACGGCGCATGGTGCAGGCCATCCCGCTGCTTTTGATTATCTCGGTGCTGACGTTCGGTATCGTTGAGATTGCGCCGGGAGATGCTGCGCAAATGTACATTGACCCGGAACGCGGGACTGACCCGGCCTACATTGAGCAGGTTCGTACCAGTCTGGGGTTGGATCAACCGGTCTATGTGCGGTATGTGGGCTGGCTGACACGCACCTTAAGCGGCGATCTGGGTTATTCGATGCGGACGCGCCGCCCGGTGAGTCTGGAAGTAGGCGACCGCCTGCCCAATACGCTGCTGCTCAGCGGCAGCGCCCTGATTCTGGCGCTGGTGCTGGCGGTGCCAATCGGTGTGATTTCGGCGCTGTACCGTTATACGCTGCTGGATTATGTCGTCAGCACGCTGGCGCTCGTTGGTATTTCCATTCCGGTTTTCTGGTCGGCGCTGCTGTTATTGCAGGTGTTTGCCATTCAACTGGGCTGGTTTCCTGCGTCTGGCATGACGTCGGTGCGCGAGACCTACGAGGGTTTTGCCGCTTTTCTGGATGTAGCGCATCACATGATCTTACCCACCATCGTGCTGAGCCTGGCGCAGATTGCCTCACTGTCACGTTATCAACGTTCGGCGCTGCTGGATGTGCTGAATGAGGACTACATGCGCACCGCGCATGGCAAAGGGCTTAAGCGGCGGCGGATTATGCTCGTTCATGCCTTACGAAATGCCTTGATTCCCATGATTACGCTGGTGGGCATTTCCGTACCGAATATCGTAACGGGAGCCTATATCACGGAGACGATTTTTAGCTGGCCGGGGATTGGCCGGTTGGGGGTGACGGCTGTCTCCGGGCGCGATTATCCGGTCATCATGGCCGTTACGATGTTATCCGCTCTGCTGATTGTGTTTGGCAACCTGCTGGCTGATATTGCGTATGCCTGGGCCGACCCTCGGATTCGTTATGACCACTAAATTCGCTTCACTGGAAACCCGACCGGGGTATCGCGCGCTCATCTGGCGCACCTTCCGGCGGCATAAACTGGCAATTTTGAGCCTGGGGCTGCTGCTCATATTCAGCCTGACAGCGATCTTCGCAGCCCAGGTTATGCCGTATGACCCCAACGCGACCAATACCGACTATGCCGGGGGCAGGCCGCAGCCACCCTCGACGCTGTATGCGTTCGGCACCGACAATTATGGACGGGATTATCTGTCGCGTACAATCAGCAGCCTGCGGATTTCGTTATTTGTCGGCGTGACAGCCGTACTGTTTCAACTCATTATCGGCGTGACGGTTGGCACGCTGGCCGGTTATGTGGGCGGTTGGCTCGATAATCTGCTGATGCGGATCACCGATGTTTTTCTGGCGGTGCCTGCGTTTATGCTGCTGCTGATCGTGGCCGGTATTCTGGGTGGTTCGCTACCCGCGCTGATCGTGGCGATTGGCGTACTCAACTGGATGACGGTCGCGCGTCTGGTACGCGCGCAAATTCTGTCCCTGAAGCAGCAGGAATTTGTGATCGCGGCGCAGGCGATTGGCGCATCCCATCTGCGCCTGATGGGTATGTATCTGCTGCCTAATACCCTCTCGGCGATTGTGGTCGCTACCACGCTGGCAATTCCGAACGCGATCCTGACCGAATCGGCTTTAAGTTTCCTGGGGTTGGGCGTGCCGCCCCCCAATGCCAGCCTTGGTAATATGCTGCAAGAGGCGCAGCAGTGGGTACGCACCGCCTGGTGGATGTGGGTCGTGCCCGGCCTGACGATCTCATTGATTGTGCTGTCGTTCAATTTTGTGGGCGATGGCTTGCGGGATGCGCTTGATCCGCGCACGCGCCGTTAAGACAGATTGGAGATGTCCGATGTTGTGTTGTGACTAAACGTTAACCTCCCTTGTCTCAGGAGATGGGTGTCACTGACGCTTCATCTCATCTTATCGCCGCTACCATTTTATTTTTAGCTCTACGAGGAAACCTGTGATGAAACACCTGCGTTTATTGCTAATCTGCCTGCTGCTGCTGACAGCGGCAACCGTGACCGTAGCTCAGGATGACACTTTCACCTGCCCGCAAACCGGCGGGACGATGGTCGTCACGTCGAATGCTGACCCGCGCACGCTGAGCGGCCTGTACGCCAACGATGGCGACAGTCTATCAGTTGTCACTTTTATGGCCGAACCCCTGATTCTGGGCGGCGAAAACTGGGGTGATGAGATCGAACCCGCGCTGGCCGAAAGCTGGACGGTGTCCGACGATAACCTGGAATATACCTTCAATTTGCGGCAGGGGGTAAAGTGGCATGATGGTGAACCCTTTACTGCCGAAGATGTTCTGTTCACCTATAACGCCGTGCTGCTGGAAGAAAACGCGATTGACTGGCGATCCAATCTGCTGCAAAATGGCGAACCCTTCCAGTTTGAAGTGGTGGATGACCATACCTTCAAGGTTATTCTCAAGCAGCCCGACGCGACGGTTCTGACGGCGCTGGGCATCCCGATTGTTCCCGCGCATGTTTTTGACAGCCTGAACATGATTGATGCTCCCTATAACACCGCGCCCATCACCACCGGGCCGTTCAAGTTTGCCGCCTGGAATACGGGCGAAAACGTCATTCTGGAAGCCAACCCTGATTACTGGCGCGGCGCGCCCTGCATTGACCGCATCGTCGTGCGCTTCGTCGAGGGTGTGAATAACGTGGCGAATGCCCTGCTGGCCGGTGAGGTTGATTTTGCCCGGATTGACGGGGCAGACCTGACGCCGTTCCAGGATAATCCCAATTTTGCCATTACCAAGGCGCCGCGTGATCTGATGCGGTATGTTGGTTTCAACGTACAAAGCGCGCCGGTCAGCGATCCGGCGGTTCGTCGTGCCTTAGCTATCGGCCTGAATCGCCAGGCGGTCATTGACGCGGTGGCTGCCGGCAACGGCGTTCTGGCCGACTCGGTGTTCAACAAGTCAGTCTTCGTCTATGAGGCGGGGCGCAATACCCAGTATCCTTTCAACCCCGATGAAGCCAAACAACTGCTGGCTGAAGCCGGTTGGACTGACAGCGATGGCAACGGCATCCTGGATAAAGATGGGACGGAACTGTCACTGCGGGTCATTTATCTGGGTTCGTGGTCGCTCATGCAGGGCATCGCGCCGATTGTGTATGACAACTGGCAGGCACTCGGCGTGAAGGTTGATCTGACACCGCTGGACACGGCCATCATCAACGAAGAACTGTACGAGAACAGCTCGGTCGAGAAACCCTATGATGCGTTCCTGGGCGGCTGGGGCTTGTTCGGGCCGGAACCGGATCACTATCGTAACTATCTCGCCAGTGAAACCGGTTTCTTCGCCTACAACAATCAGGCGGTGATTGACCTGTTCCAGCAGGGGCGTACCGAAACCGATCCCGACGCGCGGTATGCCATCTACCGCGAAGCGGATGCCCTGCTCTGGCAAGACCTGCCGATGATCCCGATCTTCCAGCCTATCGGTGTTTACGTCTATCGCTCCGATCTGAACCTGGAAGCGGCTGAGATTAACGGCACATTCCTGACCGGCATTAAGTACCCGGCACGTATCTACTACTCACAATAAGGTAAACAGCAGGGGAGGGTCTGAAACCCTCCCCTGCGTCAGATTCTGACCGGACTCCCAACCTTGATGCCCGGTACCGCGCTTAACAGAAAATGCAACGAAATTGGGCGAAAGGTCCGGATCACCGACTTCAGCCGGCGCGGGCTTCAGGGGGAAGCAGGAGGGTAGTTCGCGCTCAGTCCGTGTATAAACAGCCGGATTAGCCGCTGAAAACTCTCATCTCGATCCAGCGCCAGCCCGAAACCGCCGGCAATCTCCAGATCAACAAAGCCATGCAGCAGACTCCGCAGGCTGCGCACGATATGCAGCGTATCATCGGGACTGAAGCCATACGGCTGCAACACTGCCAGCACGACATCCAGCACTTCCTGTCCGGCGGCAGCCAGATCGGGTTCGTCAGGTGTGGCTGCGCGCAGGGTGGCGCTGTAGATGCCGGGATGCGACTGGGCAAACGCCCGATAGGCATGTGCCAGGCTGATGATTCCGGTTTCACCGGCTTTGCCGACTGCCGCGCGCCGCAGACATTCGGCAAGCTGGCTCAGCCCCCACAGGGTCATATCGTGCCGGAGGCCAGGCAGGCCGGAGATGTGGTTGTACAGAGAGGGAATGCGGATGCCAAGCTGATCGGCTACCCCGGCCAATGTCACAGCTTCAAAGCCGTGAGCATCGGCCAGGGCAATACTCACTTCCAGCACCCGCTGCCGGTCAATATGCTTTCTGGGGGGCATAATCGCTGCTTTTGATATGGCGTCGAGCTTCGGCAATCGCACGTTCCATAGCCGCTGCCGGATTGTCCAGAACCGCTCCATGACCTACGGCTAACCGCGCCGGCTGCCAGTTCCGCAGTGCTTCGGCGCTGGCGATTGCTAGCGGTTTGTTCCAGGTTGCCATAGCGGGGAAGGGGAACAGCCGCCGCAGCGTGCCACCTGTCGAAATGCCCGCTTTCGTGCTGAAGGCGTCGCCGGCAATCAGCGTACCATCACGGTGATCGAAAAAGCTGAGATGGCCGGGTGTGTGGCCGGGACTGGCGATGACTTCCAGCGAGCCAATTCGATCCCCTGCGGCGAGCAGGCGGGTTGGCTGCGTGGTGCATACCGGATAACCGCCGCGTAAAGGGGTCTGCGGCTCATCGTGATCCAGGCTGCGGTCGCCGGTCAGAAAGCGAGCATCGCGGGTGGAGATGGCTACTTCAGCATCCGGCAGCAAGGCGTGCAGCGCGTCAAGTGATCCCACATGATCCACATGGGCATGTGTCAGGAGGATACGTCGGATCGGCGCGCCAAGCTTACGAGCCGCCTGGATAATGGCGTGTTCCGATCCGCCCATACCGGTATCTACCAATGTGAAACCGTCAGCTTCACGAACGAGAAAGCAGTTGAAGGCAGTATAGCGGGTGAGCTGGATAAGGTTGTTCCCGTGAGTCTGGACGCGCATGGTTTTACTCCTCAAAACTAACACAATTAGACTATAAACTAATTACATTAGTTTGTCAAGAGGGTTTCCCTGAGAGATTGGGAACAAGGTCTTTCGGGGCATCAGTAATTAATCCGTTCGAGAACCCTCTTATCCGGGCTGACTGTGCAACTTTGTCGTTCACGATGCGTATTAGAAACAGACACAACTCGCCGGGAAAAGCCTGCATCGGCTGACAGGCGACCAATCCCGCGCTCAGGCACCCACTGCCGGGGATAACCGCAGAAAGAGGAAAATCACCATGAGCATCGCCACAATCGTTGCTGTTATGTTCGCTTTGGCCGCGATCATCACCGTGCTGCCACGCCGCAGCGCCCCCAAAAAATCCAGTCTCGGGTATCGCGCCGTGTGCTCATTCGCGCCGATGAGCACCGCCGTCCTGCTGGTTACGGCGGGAATCGTGTGGCTGATCGGCAGCCTGACGTAAGGCGCAGACGCAAGGGGGACAGGTGGGCGCACGTTGGTGCGCCCTACG
>JARKOK010000080.1 GCA_029975765.1 Aggregatilineales bacterium | reverse complement strand
GCCTCGGACAGTTCGGCGTCGCCAATGGCAATCGCGTGGATGTGAATCGGTGAGTTGGGATAGAGTTCGCCGGTATCCCGCAGCCACGCGGCAAAACCCGCCACCCGCAGCGCGCGGATCATCGGCCAGATGTCCTCGCTCAGCACACGCCAGTCCTGGCGGCTGCGAACGGACAAATCCACCGCGCCGCCGCCGTCGTGCGTGCCAAAACTGGCCGATACACCGCCGGGGTTGTAACTGCCCTGCATCAGCGCCAGCCGGAAATTGACCGTGCCCTGATACAGCGCCTGCGCGTGGTCAAGCATCGCCAGCGTGCGGGTATTGAGCGTAACACCATTCACCGTGATCCGGGTGTAATCGTCCGGCGGGCGTTGGCAGCCATCAGGACTGAGCGCCGCGCCACCGGCCAGCGGTTCCAGCCAGTCATCGCCAGGGCGGCCTTCCGCCGTCCAGCCATCGCGCCCGCCATAACTGACCTGCCACCACACATAACCATCGGCGCAGCGTGGGCCGTCCAGCACGCGGAAAATATCGCCGCCGGGAATCGCGCCCAGAAGCTGCCCGCGCAGGCCGGGGTCACGCCGCAGGTTGTTGGCCGTATCATGGCTGACACGCGCCCACAGACCGGGGGTTAAACGCGGTATCAGCTCGTCGGGGCAGACCGAATCCTGAGCAGCAGCGGGGAACGCGGTCAGCAGCAGGCTGAGGAGCAGGACCAGTTTCAACATGGCGGCACATCCTTTCTGCCGCCGATTATGCCATGCTTCCGGTGTGGCTGCCTGCCGCCTGACCGACGACTAACAGGTGGAAAAAAAGGGGCGGGTTTCGAACCCGCCCCGGCGTATCAGGTGATCTTCGTGCCGGTAATCGTCTCGATTTCTTCCATCGGCACCTGCTTCACGGTTTTGCTGATGGTGATGCGGTAGCCGTCGGGGTCAAGCACGCTGAACACCCGGTCGCCCCAGTATTTGGTTTCAATCGGGGCTTCGATGGCGGTTCCGCGCGACAGCACATCCTGGTAAACCTGGTCAATATCCGCCTCGTCCGGCACGAATACCATAAAATCCGCGCCCGGCGCGCCGCGCGGCGCGGTCGGCGTCATCGCGTCCAGGCCAATCATCGCTTTACCCAGACTGACGAAGCCGAAGAAGTTATTGCCATCGGCTCCGGCCATGACCATTTCCTGCTTAAAACCCAGTTTGTTCACGTAAAAATCAAGGCTCGCATCCACGTTCCGCACGGACAAAATCGGCATGATCATCGCGGCTCTCCCATTAGACTCTCGATGGATACAAGAATAGTACATATGTTCTTTTTAGTCAAGAACATATGTTCGTATATTCTTTCACAAACGACAGTCGGACAGCCGCCGGCTACGATGTGGCATCCGGCAGGCGGGGATGGCTGCGATAATAACGCAGAGCCACGCCGCCAATGGTCTGCACGATAGCGTAGTTCACCCCAAAGCTGACCACCGCCCCCAGCACCGGTATCAGTTTTGCTACTGATTTGCCGACGACACGCAGCAGATACTTCATGATGATGTTGATGGCCGCCTCACTCACGCGCCCGCTGCCGGACATGACGAGATAGGTACGGATGCGATTTTCGGTTTCGCTGGGCTGGGTGTGGCCGTAGCGGTGGGCGATAAATTCTACCAGCGCGGCTTGCAGGCGCAGCGATAGGGCAATGTCCACCGGCAGCGCGACCGGCAGCGTGATCACCCCACCCAGGCCGGTAACCGCCCCGACCACACCGCTGCGAAATGCCTGCCGCCGGATAATCTGGCCGACCAACTGTTCCGGCGTGGCCTTCGGGTTGGCGGCGCGCGCGCGTTCGTAAGCCTGGTTCAGCCCGGAGATGTCCGGGTTAAAAAAGGTGCCGATGAAGCGCCGCCCAAAGACAAATACCAGCGCCGCCACCACCGCCACGATGATGATGGGCAGCACGCACAGCACTACAAAACCGATTGCCAGCCAGTCAGGGTTGTTCAGATCCATCGTTTTTAATCCCAGCTTAGATCATAGGAACCATCGAAACGCTCGGTAAAGACCAGCACTTCATAAACGCCGCCGCGCAGGGCTGTGACGGCAGCCCGGTTAGTCTCGCTGACAGTAAAGGTTTGCTGCCACAGCACACCTTCAGCACCCTGGAATACCAGCGTTACGCTGCCGGTCAGGACATGAATGGCGTAATTCACCCCCACCGTTTCGCCGGGACGCAGCGTCAGGGTATAACGCGCGGCAGCCCCCGCCGCGCCGGGTACGGCCTGCACCCCCAGCGGCGTGAGCAGCACCGGCGTAACCGGGCGCGGGGGTTCGGCGGCATCGTTCTGGTTCAGCGGCAGCGCCGTTGGCACGACCTGTCCGGGTGGCGCGGGAGAAGCAGCCGTCGGCTGGACGATAGGCGTCACGGGAACAGGCGTCCACGTCTGTAAAATATCCGGGTGAACGGTCGGCGTCGGGACTGCCTGCTCCAGTGTGCAGGCTGGCAGCAGCAGGCCGGTCAGTATGAGGGCGGCCAATGAAAGGCGCATGACGGCTAATCCTTTATGACTGATGCATCAAGCTGCCCCTACCATACCGGACAGAATCATGAAATTACGTTAACATCACCCCTAACAGCCAAAGGGAATCGTGATATTCGGTTCTATGCCCACGTCATACAGATCGTAGCGTAAGATCACCTGCCCGGTGACCGGAAGCTGCCGGTCGAAAATGATGGCGTTGCTCACGTCCAGATTGACGTAAAAACGGACAACCGCATTCCGCGCGGGCGCGAACCACAGTTCGCCGCCGGTCAGCGCGAGCGAGCCTTCGTCCGCCAGCCGGATGGATGGTAAATTCAGGTCGGCGGTGGTGAAGGTGTAGCGCCACGCTTCTTCACCATTGAGTGTGGCGCGCAGGCCACCGAACACGGCGCGGTTCACCCCACCCACCAGATCGCCGGCGTTCAGACTCGCCGCCGTCATCGCGTCCGCGCCGCCGCTGCACAGGCTGTCCCGCACCAGAAAGGTATCGCTGCCCAGGCGAACGGCTTCGAAGGCGCTGCCTTCCTTACCCAGCAGTTCGCCGGCGGTGCTGACCACCACCCGCCGCGCCGTACCAAGCTGGCGATACCAGACTTCAGCATTGGCCGAGGCCGACGTTTCACGAGGGGTATTGGCGAACACTCCGTCAAATTCCAGATGGACGATGTAGCGCCAGCCGGACAGCGCGTTCAGGTTGGCGTCCACTTCCGGGATGGACAGCGGCCCCTCGAAACCGGGCGGCGGGGCGTTCTGCGTCAGGAACTGCGCGGTCGCCAGCCCTTCAATCGAGGCCGGGGTGGGCAGGTCTTCGGGGCGCTGCCCGCGCTGGCTGCTGCACGCCGCCAGCAGCAAAAGCAGTATGATCAGGTTATATGCGCGCGGGGACACCATCTGCCGTGTCCCGCCTCTGAGGGTTGATCTCACAACGGTCTGCTCTTTCGTTATGGTTTCTATTCTACTGGCGATAAACCGATATTGACAATCCAACCCCCGTCTACTACAATTTCCCTCGCTGCCTGAGCCAGAATGTGGTCTTGAAGCACGTCTGTCAGACATGGTATACTACGTGTATTCTACGCCGCAGTAGCTCAGTTGGCAGAGCGACCGCCTTGTAAGCGGTAGGTTTCGTGGGTTCGAACCCCACCTGCGGCTCTCCTGCAACCAGGCAGGTTATTAACAACCCAATGGGTCCGTGTCCCGAGTGGCAAAGGGGGCAGACTGTAAATCTGCTGCGCAAAGCGCTTCGCTGGTTCGAGTCCAGCCGGGCCCACAGAAAGCTGTCCGGTAATATAACACCGGGGCGTACCGTTGTGCCTTTGTAGCTCAGTCGGTAGAGCACACCCTTGGTAAGGGTGAGGTCACGGGTTCGAATCCCGTCAAAGGCTTTTAATAAACTGATCGAGAACGTGACGAGGAACGATTATGGCGAAAAAAGGCAACCGCGTGCTGGTGAAACTGCGAAGCACTGAAAGCGGCCATATGTATTACACGCAGAAGAACCGCCGCAACGATACGGGCCGTCTGGAACTGAAGAAGTACGACCCACTGGTGCGTCGTCACGTCGTTTACCGCGAAACCAAGTAGCTTCGCGGACACATAGGGGAATAGCTCAACTGGCAGAGCAACGGCCTCCAAATCCGTAGGTTGTGGGTTCAAGTCCTACTTCCCCTGCTAACAGTGGCGAGACACCGTCGTTTCCGGCGGTGTCTTGCATATTAGGCCAAGTTTATGAGGGAGAACCCGCCCATGCCTGCTGACCCGAAGACACTGGACGACAGCACGAAAGGCCGCCGGGGACGGCTGCGCCGTCAGGCGCCAGCCGCCGTGCAAAACTACGAAGTGGACGACGAGACCGAGGTGGACGACGCTGAGGAAGTGGAAACCAGAGGGCTTTCCGAGCGCAAAGGCCGGATCACCCCCGGACGCCGTACCCTGGAAATTGAAGAAACCCGCAGCGAAGGCAATTTCATCACCCGTACCGTGCGCGGCCTGCGGGAATACTTCGAAGGGGTGCGTTCGGAATTGCAGAAGGTCGTCTGGCCGACGCGGGAAGAAGCCCGCCGCCTGACCGGCATCGTGCTGAGTGTCACGATTGCCGCTTCCATCGTCCTGGGCATAATCAGCCTGGTGTTCAATGAAATCTTTGCCCTGGGGCTGCGGTCGCCAGCGGTATTTGTGGTCATCTTTGTTCTGATTCTGGGTGGTTTTGTGTACTATCTGCGGACCAATAGCCGGCGTACTCCCTCGTACTGATCGCGTTGTTGTGTAATGGGCTGGCTGCCGAGATGAGACCGTAGGGAGAGAGTATGTTCGACGATTTAGACCCACGCGAAGAGTCCGATTACGACCCCGAACCGGTTGATCTGGACGCCGAGTCCCTGAACGCAGACGAAGACCTGGGGCCGATTCTGGACGATCTGCTGCCCGGTAAGGGCGACAGCGAAAAATTGTGGTACGTGGTGCATTGTTATTCCGGTCAGGAAAATAAGGTTCGCCACGCCATCGAGCAGCGCATTGAAACGATGGGGATGCGCGATAAAATCTTTGACGTGATCGTACCCACCGAAGAGGAAATCGAAGTCAAAGAGGGCAAGCGGCGCACCGTCGAACGGCGGGTGTTCCCCGGCTATATCCTGGTTGAAATGAAGATGGACGAGGACTCCTGGTACGTGGTGCGGAACACACCCGGCGTCACCGGCTTTGTCGGCATGGGCAACGACCCCACTCCCCTGCGCCAGGAAGAAGTCAAACAGATTATGGATCGGATGTCCGACGAAATGCCCAAGGTGAAAGTCACCTTTAAGGTCGGGCAGAAGGTACGTATCATTGATGGGCCGTTCAATGACTTCATTGGCATCGTCGCCGCGATTGACCCCGACAAATCCAAAGTGCGGGTGATGGTCAACTTCTTCGGGCGCGACACGCCGGTTGAACTGGACTTTCTGGAAGTCGAGAAGGCGTAATCATCACACGGGCGGGGATCAACCCCGCCCGCTTTTTTTCTACCCCCCTTAAGTACAAGCAAATTAAAAATGTCGGATGTAGGGGAGGGTCTGAGACCCTCACCCTACGGAAAAACTCCGACGGAATTTATCTGTTTGTACTTATGGAGGAATCAGAACGAACGCGAATCATTGTAGGGACGAGGCAAGCCTCGTCCGCTTAGAAATAGTTAGCGTTCAAACAGGTTTGTCCATTAGTGTGACGACTGATCGCACATCACGTATCCTGTTTACTCTCTCGGCGGCAGTTCGCCGATCAGTACCAGCACATAATCACCGTAGGTTGCCCGGCTGCGGCTGCTCAGTTCCAGCATGACTGGCTCGGTCGTTCCCGGGGCCAGCAGCAGCCCGGCGTCGTTGCGGTCGCCGGTGATCGTCAGCGGCGGGGTGGATTCATTCAGCGTGAAACCCGCCCCGGCAAACGAGGGTACATCCTCGCAGCCGCGCCGTCCGGCGTCATCGCAGCTTATGTCCAGATCGGGCCGGTAGAGGTGCGGGTCAAGCCGGCTGTTCGGCGCAGCGACCATGTACACCGTCAGCGGCGTCAGGCGGGCCAGCGGCCCCAGGCGTATTTCCACGCCATCCACGTCGCCGCGTTCCAGCGTAAAGCCTTCGATCAGCGCCACATAACGTCCCGGTTGGCCGCTGCGGCTGGCAATCGTCAGCGTGATCTGCCGCATGTTTTCCGCGCCGGCCAGCGTCACCTGCGAGGCATTGTCGCGCGTGCCGGCGGTGATCGTGCGCGCCGCCTCACCCGGCAGGGTGAAGCTGTCCCCGGCGGTGCGCTCCGCGTCCGTATTGCAGTCCTCAAAATCCGGGCTGCCCGTAAACGTCAGCCGGATCACCGGCTTAAAGCCATCTATGCCGTAGACCGTCACGCGGTGGCGCATGTCCGGTTTCGGGTCTTCCGCGAACGTGATGCTGGCGGCGGCGGCGGCTTCAAAATCGCGGCAGCGGAACGTCACATCCTGGTAGATGTCAGGCCGCGTCGGGGCGGCATTGGCGCGGCGCAGACGCAGGGTATACGCGCCGGTGGAGGTGCCGTCGGGGCCATCCACGCGGGTGGCGACAATCGTATACACCCCTTCGGCGGGGGCGGTAAATTCCAGCGTGAGCGCGGCGTCCGGCGCGCCGTCGTCGCTGCGCGCGGCCACATCGCCACCCGGTGTCAGAATCGCCACCAGCGGCGCCAGCCCGTCGGACGCGGCCATCTCCACCACCAGTTGATCACCCGGCGCGGCCTGCACCTGCCACCAGTCGAAAATGGCGTCGGCGCTGATCGTATCCGTGACGGTGTCGCCATAGTTGATGTCGGTGATGGTTGGCGCATCCTGCGCGCTGGCCGGCGCGGCCAGTGCCCAGAGGAAAACGCCTACTACCACCACAAGTTGTCTGCCGGTCATTTTATGCATATGTACAAACCATAGCCTGCATACTTCGTAAACTGGCTCATCAGCGTCTCGTTCATGAAGGGTTTCAGCAGCGCGGCATCCCGGAGATTACGGAACACGGCGGCCAGATAGGTTCCTAAACCGTCCACTTTGAGATGGCTCATGAACTGCTCGCCCAGTTTTACCGGATAGAGTGTCGAATGAACAGCAGCAAAGCCAGCGGTCTTAAACAGGGTGTGCCATTCACTTTCGGTACGCGGCTGGAGGCCAAGTGTCTCCTGAAGCGCCGCGCGCAGGTCAGCCGGCGGGGGCTGATGATAGGTCATTTCGTTGATGCCCAGAACGCCGCCGGGCTTCAGCACGCGGTACATTTCCGCCGCGACCTGGCCGGCCGCCCGGCAGAAGATCAGCACCGACTCCACGATCACGGCGTCAAACCGTTCTGCCGGAAAGGACAGTTCGTGCGCGTCAGCCTGTACTCGCCGCACATCTTGACTCACACCGGCTTTGCGCGCGCGATTGAGCGTGAGATGCAGCAGCCGCGCGTTGATGTCCGAAGCCGTAACCAGCGCCTGCTGCTCCGCCAGCAGCGCGGCGGTATAACCCGTGCCGCAGCCCAGATTCAGAACGGCCTGCCCCGGTCTGATCTGGCACGCCGCCAACAGGCGCGCGGTAGCATGAACACCACCCAGATGCTCGGTGATGCCGCTGCGTTCCCACACGGTAAAAGGTGAAAAGCCCGGTTCGCTCATAGTCGGTATCCTTCGCTGAACCCATTGTACGCGCGCCGCCGCCGGGAATCAAACAGGGGGCAGTAAGCCCCCTGTCCGCTGTTGTCGAAGCAGCCAGCCTTACGCCGGCTTGACTTCCACCTTCGCGCCTTCGGCTTCCAGCTTGCCCTTGGCATCGTTGGCGGAGTCCTTGTTGACGCTTTCCAGCACGGTCTGCGGCGCGCCTTCAACCAGGTCTTTCGCTTCCTTCAGACCCAGGTTGGTGAGGGTGCGGACGACCTTGATGACGTTGATCTTCTTCGGGCCGGCGTCAGCCAGAATGACGTTGAACTCGGTCGGTTCTTCTTCCGGTTCAGCGGCGGCGGCGGTCGCAGCCGCGCCGGGCATGGCGGCCATCATCATCGGCGCGGCAGCGGCGGCGGTCACGCCCCACTTGTCTTCGAGCATCTTCTTGAGTTCAGCGGCTTCCAGAACGGTCAGCGCGCTCAGTTCATCTACGATTTTTGCCAGATCGGCCATGATTGTTTCTCCCTTTGGATACGTTTGTTTCTAACAGTTGTCTGTATTCTTGCGGCGGTAAAGTTGTCAGTTATCAGTATTCAGTTATCGGTCGGTTTTTAAACTGACAACCGAAGACTGAGAACCGAAAACTGCTACGCCGCCTCTTCCTGCTGCTGGACATACGCCGCCAGCACCTGCGCGACCGAAGCCACGCCGGCATTGAGCACGCTGACCAGCCCCGCCGCTGGCTGCACGATCAGCCCCGCGAGCTGCGCCCGCAGTTCATCGAGCGACGGCAGCGTTGACACGGCCTCGACCTGCGCCGGGTTGAGCAGCACACCGGCCATCACGCCGCCCTTGATGGACAGCACCGCCGAATTATCGTTGGCATACGCCAGCATGGACTTGGCGACGGTGGGGAAACCCCCTTCCGCCAGCGCCACGCCGGTTGTGCCCACCATCAGGTCTTCCGGCACCGGCCAACCCAGATCGCGCAGCGCGATTTTAAACAGGGTGTTCTTGGTGATGACGTACCGGCCCTGCACTTCCCGCAGCCTGGCGCGCAGGTCGCCCACCTGGGCCACCGACAAACCACGATATTCCGTGATGACGATGCCATCAGCGCGGCTGAGGTAGTCCTTATAGGTGGCAACCAGTTCTTCCTTGCGTTCTTTTGAGATTGCCAAGCGTCTTCCTCCTTTCCTGAGAATGACTGTAAGACTTTGTATGGCGGTCAGCCATACCCGATTTGGTGTTTGCAGGGGCGCACAACCATGCGCCCCTACGTTATACCCATATTGATCTAATGCAGCCCCAGCCCGCCCGCGTCGTGTTCGACATAGGGCACGTCCAGCCCGAAATCGGCATAGGCCGGGTCGGGCAGAGCACGCCGCAGCACCTTCGCCGCGAGGATTTCGCCAGCGGCGGGGGCCGCCATGATACCGTGTCCGGCGTGGCCTATCGAAAGGAACAGACCGTCCACTTCCGGCCAGCCGTCCAGAATGGCGCGTTCGCTCTTATACGGCTGCCGCGTACCGTCCGCCTGCGAAAGGAAGGCGTTGTCGCGGTAGACATAATATCCCGCGCGGTGCGCCACGCCGCGCAGATAACGCGGGTCGGCAAAACCATCACCCGGCACATGGCCGAACTGCCGCGCCATCAGACTGAGCGTGATGGACGGGAAGCGCGGGTCTTTGTAGGCGTCCGCCGGCTGCGTGGGGGTTTCCAGCGCCGGCACGCCGCCGTACTCCCAGCCGAAGATCGCGCCCGCACGCGCCTCTGGCCGCACATGCGGGAAGGGCGCGGCGCTGATGACACACGGCGCGTCTTCAGGAAACGCCGGATGCCGCCAGGGTGTGGTGAAACTCTGCCGGGGGCGAACGACGATGGGCAGGTCAAAGCCTGCCGCGCGCCCGATCTGCCGCGACTGCGCGCCCGCCGCCAGAATTACCGCCGGTGCAGCAATCCGTCCGGCTGCCGTCGTCACGCCGGTCACACGCCCGCCTTCGATACTCAGCCGCGTATCGGCCACATTGAGCGCGATGCGGGTCGAGCGTGTCGCGTTCGCCAGGGCGTACACCAGCGCGTGTGAGTCCAGCCAGCCCGCCAGCGGGTCGAATTTGGCCGCCGTGATGCGCTGGCTCAACCAGGGATACCGCGCCGCCACCGTATCCGCGTCCAGATATTCGACATGCGTGAGGCCGATATTGTGAAGGTGCGCCACGTCGCGCCGGAAGGCTGCCGCTCCATCAGCCGTAAACGCGACATACAGGTAACCCTGCTGTTTCACGCCCAGGTTGACCCCTTCGCCCAGCCAATCCGCCGGGTTCAGGAATACCTGAACGCTGCGCGCCATCAGACGCGCCAGGCACAGCGCCGGCCAGCAGGTGCGAAAGTTTTCGAGTGACGCCAGCGAGGCCCCCGCCGCCAGGCTGCTGCTCTGTTCCAGCAGCACGATGCGCGTGCCGGGCGCGGCGCGTTCCAGCGCCCAGGCCGCCGCCGTACCGGCTGGCCCGCCGCCGATTATCACGACATCGGCGGTGGCGGGAAGTTCCTGCGCTGCGATGAACCGGCGGTCGGTCATGTCTCACCCGAAAAATAAAAAGGCGGTTCCGCCGCGCGTGACGAAACCGCCATGATGAACATGGTGCTGGTTTGATCGCCCTCGCCTCGGCAGGAAAATTAAGCGTT
>JARKOK010000252.1 GCA_029975765.1 Aggregatilineales bacterium | reverse complement strand
CGGTGGTGTTCGCGCCCACGCCGCTCCCGCCCGATGTTTCGCCCCTGCGTTATGACCATCCCAGCGGCGCGTTCAGTGTGATGATCCCGCGCCAGTGGTCGGCGGCGGTGCAGCATACGACGGCGCTGGCCGCCGCTGCCTGTACCCCGCCGGACGGCGACGACCCGGCGGTGCGTTTCGCCGTACTGAACCTGGGGCAGCGGGTAGACTCGGCGGCGCTGGGAGACTTTATCAGCCAGTATCAGGCGGCGGCGCGCGCGGACGGTTATACCGAAAGCGGCCGGCAGGCGATGGGTGACGGCAGTTGGCGGCTGTCCGGCTTGCAGCACCGGCCCGGCGGCCTCGCGCAGCCGGTGAACACCTTCATCCAGGCGAACGGCTCGTTTATCGGTATCATTGAGGTGCGGCTGCCGGACGATGCGGCGCGGCTGAAGGAACTGCAACTGCTGGTCAACACGTTCGACATGCAGCCGGGCGCGCCGCTCGAACCTGCTTCCGCCGCCGTCCTGGCGTATGCCAGCGGCCACCGCTTTGATTTTGTCAATGTGGCCGTCTGGAAAACACCCGCCGCGCTGGTCATCAGCGGTGAGGTTGCCAACTACGGCGGCGACTGGGCGGCCAGCGTACCCCTCAGGGCGATTTTACGCACGTCGGACGGCGCGCCGCTGCTGGAAACCGCCGGCACTACCCTCGGTTATGGCATCCCGCCGGGTGGTTTCGCGCCGTTCAGCCTGCGGTTTGCCCAGGGACAGCCCTCGCTGGCGGTGACTTACGACCTGCTGTTAGGCGGCGATGGCTGGCAGCCGGAACCTGCCGGCACGCTCTATGGGCCGGACACGCTGGCCTGGACGGACGAGTCCAGCCTCAATGCTGCCGGGCAGTTGGTCATCACCGGTGCGGTCACCAACACCGGCAGCGCGCCCGTGCGCCAGGTGCGCGCCGTCGTGACCGTGTTCGACGCGGCGCAGCAGGTGATCGCCGCCGGGCAGGGCGATGTCACGCCGCTCCTGTCCGCCGGGGAGTCCACGTCGTTTCAGATCACGCTACCGGAAATGGGCGGCAGCGCCGCGAAATACTTCCTCAACCTGCAAGGACTACCATGAGCATCACCCATGTTCTGTTTGATATGTTTGGTACGCTGGTGGACAGCCGCCAGATGACCCCGTGTTACGCGCGCCAGTTGGGGCTGGCGATGGCCGCCCGCTACGGCGGTTCGCCGGAAGCCTGGGCGAACGCCAACCGGCGCATTGTGGCCGACTGGGACAGTTATTACGCCGATCTGAATCTGGAAGGCGATCACGGTCTGGAAGATATGTGGGAAGGGCTGCTGCGCACCACGCGGGCGCTGTTCCGGCTGACGGCCACGTCTGAACCCGGTGCGGCGGAACTGGCGGCACTGTCCCGCGAGCTGCCCTATCTGGCGGCGCGTAACTGTGACGCGCTGTTCCCGGACGCGCGTGAAGTCATCGAACACCTGGATGAGGCCGGGCTGGTGCTTGGCGCGGCCAGCCACGCCATCACCGCCCAGACACGCGGCACGCTGCTGGGCGCGAATGTGATGCAGCATTTTCGCGGGCCGATCCTGGGGCCGGATGTCACCGGCGTATTCAGCAAGAACCAGCGTTATTATCGCAGCGCGCAGCTTGTGCCGGAAAACTGCCTTGTCGTCGATGATGCGCTCGACGGCATTGAAGGCGCGCAGGCCGCCGGGATGTACGCGGTATATATCTATCGCGGCGCTGGTGCGGCGCCAGCTTCGTCCGCCGAGCATGTGCTGGTCGGGAGTCTGGCGGGGCTGGTGGAGTATCTGGGCGTGTAGGGAGCGCGGAAACAGGTACGGACACGCTCCGGCGCGTCCGTACCGTTCGTGTTCAGGGTGCGCCGATCTGCCCCAGGACGGTGAACAGCGCCATCAGTTCCGGCGGCGTGAGGCCGTCCTGGGCGTCAATCATCCGGCTGTCACCGTCGCGGTCTACCGTTACGCTGTACTGGTAGATGTCCGCGCCCGTCCCGGCAGCCGTGAACACGCCCTGAATGCCGAAGATGTCCAGCCGGTCGAGCATGTCAAACAGAGCTTTCACCTGATCCGGCGGCAGTTGGCCGCTGGCATCGTTGCGGGTATACGTGCCGTCCGCCAGGATTTCAATCGTCAGTGATTGTCCGGTCAGGCCGCCGCTGCGGGTGAACAGGATGCGGTCGAACGGCGTGCCGGCGCGCGCGTCTTCCGTCGCCGGGGGAATCAGCGTGCCAGGGATGATTTCCGGCTGGTTCGTCACGATGATCCGTACCGCCGGCGTGCTGGTGGGTGCCGAGGCGGCCTCGGCGGCGACCGTCGCCAGGCTGGTGTCCAGCGTCGGCGCGGGCGGCTGCTCGGTTTGCTGGCACGCCGCGAGCAGCAGTATCAGAAGTATCAACCCGTATCGTTGCATACCATTTTCCTTATTGGTACAGGCAGCGGTTATGAACCTGCCCCATCCCTCTAGTTTGGAATAATTTTCACGCTTCGGCAACCGGACTTCCGTCGTGCCGCCGCGCCAGCCGCAGCAGTGCCAGCAGCCCCACGCCGGCCAGCACCGTCATCACTGGTAGCCAGGGCAGATAATACCGCTGCCAGGGCAAAGGATTCACCAGCAGGCTGGCGACCGTTACCAACACCCAGACCAGCAGCCCCGGCTGCCACCCGCCGCCCGCCCCGCCGCGCGGCCACACCAGCGCGACCAGCCCCACACCCGCCAGCAGCGTCAGCGGCAGGCCAGGCAGCACGCCGAACTGCCAGCCGCTCAACGGTGAGGCCATATACGCCGCGATTTCCTGCTGGACGGCTTCCGCCTCGCGCCAGTACGCCACTTCATAGTGGGCGGGCGCGGTCATAAACGGCTGTGTGATCATACCTTCGAGGCGTTCCGCCAGCGTCGTCGGCGCGGCTGGCTCAGACGTGACCTGTATCTCCAGCAGACCCTGCCGCTGTTCCACCAGATCACGCAGCCGCGCCGGTATATCGTTCCACAGCGCCGGCGACAGCGCGATGAACAGCGCCAGCGCCAGCGGCCCGGCAGCCGCCAGTTTTAGCATCGTCGCCAGCAGGAACACGACCGGTTGTGTCCGGCTGCCGGAGGGGACATCAGGGCGTGGGCGGCGGGGGGTGAGAGCTTTCGCCATTCCCGCCGCCAGTACCCAGCCCCAGGCCCCGGCCACGAACACCACGCCGCTGTGTTTGGCGGTCAGCGTCAGGCCGCCCGCCAGCGCCAGCAGCGCCCACAGCAGCAGTTCCCGGCGGCGCGGGTAGGGGAGAGTCTCAAATGCCATTTGAGAAGTCCTTTTACCCTCATCCTCCGTCCCCCGCGTTCGAGAGAAGGAGCGAATAGACCGCTTAAGCCCCTCGCCCAGACGGAGAGGGGTTTGGGGTGAGGGCGTTTCAAACAGTCTTTCAAACCCGCCCCGATGCCGCAGCATCATTTTGCTGATCAGAATCGCCGCCAGAATCGTCAGCAGGCCGAAAGCCAGCAGCGAGCCTTCCATCATGGCCCGCCGCCCGTTCAGCAGAATGACCGGATTGAGCGTGTACAGCGCGCTCATGAAATAGGCCGGCAGGCGTCCGCCGAACTGCCAGCCAATGGCGAACATCAGCCACGCGCTGGCCGCCAGGAACAGCGTGGACGACAGGCGGCTGGCGTTCAGCAGGTCTGCCGGTGGCCGGTGGCCGGTTTCGACGTTGCGTTCATAGCTCAAACCCCAGTCCCAGCCGGGGCGCGGCGGCAGATCGCCGTTCGTGAATCCGGCCAGATGCCAGCTCAGGCCGATGGCGTAGCGGTTGATCGAACCGTTGAGAATCCGCAGCCAGTTATCCTCGTCAATGTAATACGGCGGCTGCACCATCAGGCGCTGCGGTTCGCGGTAGATGAAGGCCGTCGCGTAATCATGGCTCATGTAAATCTGCATGGCTTCGTCGCCGTGAAAGGTGACGATGGGCAGCCCGGCGATGATGTAGGCCGCCAGCAGCACCAGCCACAGACCATCCAGTAAACGCGTGTATTTCGTCGGTATCAAAGCGGCATCTTCCAGATAATCGAATAACGCCACAGCAGATGGCGTGTCACCCGCGCCCCCGGCAGCGCGGCGCAGGTCTGCCGTACCTGTGCCAGCGTCAAATAAACATCGCGCTGGCCGTGTTCGTCCCAGGCGGCGCGTTCTGCCGGCGAGGCATGAGCGCGCCCGTTTTTGAGCAGGTTAAGCGCGGCGCTGGTAGGTATGGTCACCAGACTGGTCAGCCAATCGCCCGCGCTTTCAGCCTGATACAGATCAAGCACCAGCAGCACGCCGCCGGGGCGCAGCGCCGCTTTCAGTTTCAGCAGCGCCGGCCCCAGTGGTAAATGATGCAGCGTGGCAATCGAGGCGATGCAGTCAAAATAATCGTCGGGCAGCTCATATTCCATCACGTCGCCCACTTTATAGCTCAGGTTGGGATACGCCGCCGACTGCTCCCGCGCGATGCGAATCATTTCCGGCGACAGGTCAAGCGCCGTGACATGCCCGCTGCGCGCCGCCAGCAGCCGTGCGAACGCGCCGCGCCCGCAGCCGACCTCAAGCGCCTGTTCGCAGCGCGGCGGGAGCTGCTTCAGCAAAAAGCCGTGATAATGGTTGTTGTGATTCCAGCCGTCGTCAGCGAACGCCGCGATCCGGTCAAAATCGGCTTGAATTTGATTCATGTCGTGCCGCTGCTCAATGAAACACCTCGCTTATCGAGTATACCCCTGGTGTACGGGGATAGGGCTTCAGCCCTTAATCTCGACCTGTCGCGCATGGCGTACAAACTCCAGTTGGCGCAGTTCGTCCAGCACCGCATCCGGGATCGGGTGGTCGAGCGTCAGCACCGTCAGCGTGTGGCCGCCGGGTTCGGCGCGCCCGGTGTACCAACTGGCGATATTGACGGCGTTGTTCGCCATCAGCGTGCCGACGCGCCCGATCACCCCCGGCTGGTCGAAACTGCCGATAATCAGCAGGTGGCCTTCCGGCACGAAGTTCATCCGGTACTGGTTGATCTGGACGATGTGCGGCTCCTTGCGGTCGAGCAGCGTGCCGGACATCATGATCTGTTCGCCATCTTCCAGCGTCACCTGGCACGATACCAGGCTGGTGTACTCACCAACCTGTAAGTCTTTGGCCTGCGTCACCTGAATCCCGCGTTCGGCGGCGACTACCGGCGCGTTAATGTAGTTCACCTTATCGCCCAGCACCGGCACCAGCAGCCCTTTCAGCAGCGCGACGGCCACCGGCTTGACCACGCCGACGACCTCATCACCCCGGTATTCAATCGCCACGCGGCGCACCGGCACACGCGCCAGCGAGTGCGTCAGCGTGCCGATGCACTCCGCCAGCCGCAGGTACGGGCGCACCGTTTCGTAGTCCATCCCCGGCATGAACGGCATGTTGACGACGTTGCGATAGTCCTCGCCATGCAGCGCGTCCAGCACCTGCTCGACGATCTGGCGCGACAGGTCCTGGGTCGCCTCAACCGTGTTATCGCCGATGTGGGGTGTGTGCAGCACGTTGTCCAGGCCGATCAGTGGGCTGGTGTAGGGCGGTTCTTCGGGATACACATCCACCGCCGCGCCCGCCAGTTGGCCGCTTTTCAGCGCCACCGCCACCGCTTCCTCGTCCCATACGTCGCCGTGCGCGGTATTGATGAGACGCGCGCCGGGTTTCAGCAGCGCGAGGGCTTCGGCATTCAGCAGGCCGCGTGTCTGCGGGGTGAGCGGCACATGCAGCGTTACGAAGTCGCTGCGCTGGAGCAGTTCGCGCAGGCCAACCAGCAGAATCCGCTCGTCGCCCACCTGATCCTCGCTGATGTACGGGTCGCTTGCCAGCACCGTCATGCCAAACGCCAGCCCGCGCTGCGCGACGACGTGGCCGACCCGTCCCAGGCCGA
>JARKOK010000058.1 GCA_029975765.1 Aggregatilineales bacterium | reverse complement strand
AGTTCGGCGTTGTAGACGGCGGTGGCAACGGGTTTGCTGATGGCTTGCAGCAGCGCCAGCGCGCCCTGATTGAAGTGTCCGGCTTCGGTATCGGCCAGTTCCAGCGTGCCGATCAGCCGTTCGCCCAGCAGCAGCGGCACGCCGACAAAGCTGTAATAAAACCCGCTCAACTTGGGCTGAAGCGCGGTCACGTCGTGTACATCCGATACCAGCACCGGTTTGAGGTTGCGGGCAATCCAGCCGGTTACACCCTCGCCGGTTTTGTATACGCCGCCGGTTTCGGCCAGCGCCAGCAGATAAGCCGCGTCGCCGATCCAGCCGCGTGGATTTAAGACCTTATTCTCTTTGTCCCACAGGCAGATTTCACCGGCGGCGGCGGGCAGCGCCTTAACGACAATCGCCAGCAGCGCCTGGAGAAGCTGCTCCATGCTCATGCTGGCGTTGACGGTTTCGCCAATTTCGTTGATGGTCGCAATCGCCAGCGACAGGTTGAGCGCGTCGGGTTGGTCGGTGGTGGTGTTGAGTTCGCGCATGACGACCACCGTCCGGCGCTCCGCCCCGGAGGGGATGGTATGCGACGAGGCTTCCACCCAGCGCGGCCCCAGTTGGAACGAAGCCTGTCCTTCTCGCAGAAACAGTTCAAGAAAACTGTCGGCAGGGCGTGCCTGCTGCGCAAAAAACTCCAGATTGGGTTCGCCGCCGTTTAAGCCAATCCAGCGGCGCGCGCGGTCGTTGACGTAGATCAGTTGGCCGTGTTCGCTCGATACCAGAATCGCGTCGTCATTCGACGCGGCAGGCAGATCGAGGCTTACCGGATTGACCTGCTCGCCGGGGATATACCCTAACCGCTGCCGCTGTAAAGCCCACAGGATCAGCCCCGCCGTGATGACCAGACCGCCAATCAGTAATATGACTCCCAGGCCCATGTGCATCAAACCTGCATACTAGGGCTGCCGCTACCACGAGGTCAGAATACGCGGTCCGGCGTCTTCTTCTCCGCTCAGTCCCCGGCGACGGTCTTCGGCAGCCAATTCGGTCACTTCTCGAATATCTGAAAACTGGTGAGTGCGGGTGGAGACCGACCCGGCGGCCAGCAGCATCAGGGACTCCTGCCGTTCGCCCTGCGACCCGTCCGGCACGAGGATATAACCACGCTCGCGGTCAATGAAGGAATAATGCTGTTTCACTTCATCGTTGAAGCGTTCCACCAGCCGTTGTTTCAGGCGGTCGGCATCGGCGGCGTGGGTGATGATGACAAAGTTTTCCCGCTCTGGATGCCCCAGATAATCATCCGGTGTGCCCAGTTCGTCCACCACTTCGCCCATCACCAGCGCGGTAAAACGCATCACTTCGTCCCCGGCCAGGAAACCGTAGACTTCGGTGAAGGCGTCAAAGTGGTTAATCTTCACGTCAATGTACGTCCACTGTTTGTCGCTGTGCATCAGACCGCGCAGATGTTCCTCGATCAGCCGCCCGGTGGGCAGACCCGATTTGGGATGCATATAATTCTGGCGCTGCGTCGAGTTGATCGTGTTCTGCACGCGCAGTTTCAGTTCTTCGATGTCGAACGGTTTGGTGATGTAATCATCCGCGCCCAGTTCCAGCCCGGCGATCTTGTCGCTGCGCTCGTCCTTCTGTGTCAGGAAAATGATCGGAATGTGGCTGGTGCGGGTGGTCGTCCGCAGTTCCTTGCACACATCATAGCCGTTCATATCCGGCAGCATGATGTCCAGAATAATCAGGTTGGGAAGCTGTTTGCGCGTCATTTGCAGCGCGTCGCCGCCGCGCGGGGCAATCTGAACTTCATACTGCTGCCCCGAAAAATAAATCCGCAGCATGTTGGAAATATCAAAATCGTCTTCGACGACCAGAATGCGGCCTTTAGTCATACTGCCCCCGGTTTATCCTAAGCATTGGGTGCTTAAACGAACCTGCGTTCTTTCATTTGTCAAATAAATCATACAGGTTTATGGTT
>JARKOK010000057.1 GCA_029975765.1 Aggregatilineales bacterium | reverse complement strand
CAGCCGGTCAATTTCGCTGTCGCCGAAGCCGCGCTGGGTAATCCAGGGGGTGCCCAGACGCAGGCCGGACGCGCGGAAGGCGCTGGCGTCGCCGGGGATGGTATTGCGGTTAAGCACAATCCCCACCAGATCAAGGATGCGCGCGCCCATGTCACCGCTCAAGGGGGTGCCGTCCGGGCCAACGATGGTTTTACAATCCACCAGCAGCAGGTGGGTATCCGTGCCGCCGTGAACGATCCGCAGGCCGTGCCGCGCCAACTGTTCGCCCAGGCGCACCGCGTTAGCGATGGTCTGCCGCTGAAGCTCGCGGAACTGCTCGGTCGCCGCCAGCCGGAAAGCAACCGCCATCCCCAGCATGGCATTGACATGCGGGCCGCCCTGCTCGCCGGGGAACACGGCGCGGTCAAGTTTGGTGGCAAGTGCCGGTTTGTGAGTTACCAGCACCGCGCCGCGTGGGCCGGCCAGCGTCTTGTGAGTCGTAAAGCTCACGACATCGGCGATGCCCACCGGATTGGGGAACACACCGCCCAGAATGAGGCCGGACACGTGCGATACGTCCGCCAGCAGGTACGCGCCCACCTCGTCCGCAATCGCGCGGAACTGCTGCCAGTCCGGCGCGTAGGGGTAGCTGGTGTAGCCGGCGATGATCATTTTGGGACGGTGTTCCAGCGCCAGGGCGCGAATCTGATCGTAGTCCAGCAGTTCGGTATCCGGGTTCACGCCATAGCTGACGATTTTGTAGTTTTTACCGCTGCGGTTGACCGGGCTGCCGTGCGTGAGGTGGCCGCCGTGCAGCAGGTCCAGCCCCATGACGGTATCGCCCACGTTCACCAGGGCGCTGTATACGGCGTTGTTGGCCGGCGCGCCGGAGAGCGGCTGCACGTTGACAAACAACTGTTCCGGTTTCAGGCCGGGCGGGGCGAGCAGTTCCGCCGCGCGCCGCCGGGCCAGGGCTTCCACAATATCGGCGTACTCGGTGCCTTTGTAATACCGTTTGTCGGCAAAACGCCGGTATTCCGGCAGGCGAGCGTTGTAGTCCAGAATTTCTGCCTGGCTCAGCGTGCGGGTTTCATCCAATGGGTAGCCTTCCGCGTACAGGTTGTGGAAGGGGGACGCCAGCGCCTCGCGCACCGCCGCCGGAACGGTGCTTTCAGACGGGATGAGAATCAGATAACGCGCCTGGCGGGCCGTTTCGTGGCGAATCAGTTCGGCGGCATCGGGGTCTAACTCGGCCAGGTCGCCGCGAAATAAAAAGTCTCGATTTGGCATGGATAAATAACCTCTAGTATGGCGACTCTGGAGTCGCGCCTCATGTAGGGAGCAGAGGCGGGTGTTAAACCCGCCCCTGCAACGTGCACTTATTCAAAAATTTTATCACGACGTGGAATGGGCTGCTATTCACAAAGCTTACCAAAGCGAGAAGCCCCACATAACGTGGGGCTTCTCAAAGAGAACCGTGAAGATAATTGGGAACTACAGGCTGTTGACGATATTCGAGAAGATGTTGCCGATAGCCGGGCCGAGCAGCGCCAGGATGACGATCACGACGACGGCGACCAGAACGAGGATCAGTGCGTATTCTACCAGACCCTGACCCTTTTCACGCGGGAGATACATCATAGTGGGAACGCTCCTTTCATAATTCGATACTGTTATCCTAGCATGACTTCTTTTTTACAGTCAATCACCCAAGCCTTAAGGATTCAGGTTCAAA
>JARKOK010000038.1 GCA_029975765.1 Aggregatilineales bacterium | reverse complement strand
GCTTATGGGCGTGCCGATCACGGCGTTTCAGGTCGCGCGGGGGTTAGCGCCGCCCGCGCCGCTGGAAGATGCGGTGTGGTCTGCGATTGCCGCCACCGGCTTCGCGCTGTTATTTAACGTGCCGGTGCGAACGGTCGTCGGCTGTGCTTTCCTGGGCGCCATCGGGCACGGCTCGCGGACGCTGCTGGTGAGCGGCGGCATGGGGCTGGAAGCCGCCACGCTGGTCAGCGCGACGCTGGTCGGTTTCATCGGCGCGGCCTTCGCCCGTTACTGGAATACTCCCTCGTCGGTCTACACCTTCAGCGGCGCGATTCCGATGGTGCCGGGGGTGCTGGCGTTTCAGGCCATGATCGGCCTGCTGCGGGTCGCAGCGGCAGAACCGGGCGTTGCCAGCGCCGCCGCCGTTTCGGACGTGGGCCTCGTGGTCATCAAGACGGCGCTCATCCTCGGCGCGATTGCCGTCGGCATCGCCGCGCCCAGTCTGCTGTTCGTGCGTCACAAGCCGGTGGTGTAACCACCCGCTACCGAGACGCGGGGCGATACGGCCAGAAGACCGTGACAGCCAGCCCGGTGCCATTGCCGGCGCTGGCTGCCGTCACCGACCCACCGTAAGCTTCCACGATGGATTTGACGATAGCCAGCCCCAGCCCGGAACCGGGCACATCCCGCGACCGGGATTTGTCGGCGCGATAGAACCGTTCAAAAATGTGCGCCAGTTGGTCCGCTTCCACGCCGCGCCCGGTATCCCGGATGACGCTGCGAATGCCGGCGGCCTCCGCGCTGATCTGCCACGTTACCGCGCCGCCGTCCGGTGTATATTTGAGGGCATTGTCCAGCAGATTACGAAATACAATCGTCAGATGATTCAGGCTGGCGCGCACCGGCGGCACGGCATCCGGCACGGTTACTTCCAGGCGAATCTGCCGGTTCTGCGCCTGGGGCAGCAGCCGCTGGCACAGATTATGCGCGAAGTGGCCGGCATCAATCTGGTTATCGCCCAGTTCCGCCCGCCCGGCGTCAAACCGTGACAGCACCGTGAGGTCTTCAATCAGCGCGCCCATCCGGCTGGCCTCGTCGTCAATCTCCTGGATATACTGCTGGATGAGGCCATCGTCCAGGCTGCTGTCATAACGCAGGGCTTCGGAACGCAGGCGGATCGTGGTCAGCGGCGTTCGTAATTCGTGCGAGGTGTTGCTGGCGAAAGCGCGCTGTTCGTCCAGCATACTCTGTACCTGCTGCGCCATGTCGTTAAAGGCGCGCGCCACCGCACCGATTTCATCCTCCCGGTCATAGACGACGCGGTGCGACAGATCGCCGGCGGCCAATCGGGCAGCGGAGTTCTGTAAGGCTGACAGTGGGCGAATGATCGAACGCGCCAGCAGAAGGGCGCTGCCCAGTGCCAGCGCCGTGACGATCAGAAAGATGGCCCCCAGCGATAACCACCGCTGCCAGACCAACTGCTGCAAATTTGCGAGCGGCACGCTCAACTGCACCATACCCACCGGAAAATCGGTACCGGCCCTGCCAAGCGCAGCGGCAGTATACAGGGTCGCCTGGCCGCTGTCGGCTCGCCGCTCCACCACTACCACCTGACCGCGCAGCGCGGTCTCCATCTCCGGTGTAAGCTGTTCCGGCTGGCGCAGCCGGTCGCCGCGACGTTCCAGCGGCAGGATAGTCAGCGTGCCGCCGGTATGCGCTTCGTAGTTCTCGATCAGGCTGTTGAAAGCATCCACGCTGGTCGTTTCGTCCAGCAGCGAGGCGGTAATTCCCTGGGCGATTAACTGGATTTCGTTTTTCAGACGCAGTTCGTAATCGGCGCGCGCGGCGGACGAAATCTGTTCCCCGGCGACCAATGTCAGGGCGATAAAGCCGCCGCACAGGATGCCCACATATACCAGCAGCAGCCGGGCGCGGATACTGGTGAGTTTCACGGCTGCTCTCCGGCCACCAGACGGTAACCCACGCCGCGCACCGTCTGAATGTACTGCGGCTGGCTGGGATCATCTTCCAGCTTTTCGCGCAGCCAGCGGATATGCACGTCCAGCGTGCGCATATCACCCAGCCAGTCCGTCCCCCACACCTTATCGAAAATCTCCGCCCGCGTGACAACCTCCCCGGCTTTAGCGACCAGCAGGCTTAACAGTTCAAATTCCTTGAAGCGCAGCGCCAGCTCCTCGCCGTCTTTCACCACCTGCCGCCGGTTCAGGTCAAGCCTGATATCACCAATCGTCACCGTATCCGCCTGCGCCAGCCGGGCAGTGTCAAACTCCACCCGCCGCAGCAGCGCCTTCACCCGCGCCAGCAGTTCACGGGTGCTGAAGGGTTTGGTCAGGTAATCGTCCGCGCCCAGTTCCAGCCCCAGAATACGATCCACCTCTTCACTGAGCGCCGTCAGCATCAAAATCGGCACCACGCTTTTCTGGCGGATACCCTTGCACACTTCCCAGCCATCCAGCCCCGGCAGCATGATGTCCAGAATGACCAGGTCGGGGTGCTGGCTGAGGGCCAGTTGCAGCCCGTCCGGGCCGGTCAGGGCGGTCAGCACGTTGAAGTTCAGCCCTTTCAGCGCGCGGGCGACCGGCTCAACAATCAGACGATCATCTTCCACCAGCAGAACGGTTGGCATCTACAGTCTCTTCCCGATATGTTTATCTCCAGTATCCCATAAATCATGGGGGCGTATCAATGCATTTAAGGCAGATTTAAGCTTATTTGAGGCGCCGATAACCCCGGGACCGAGTAGGGGAGCGCCTGTGTGCGGCGCTCCCCGGTGGGCGGCCCGATGTGGCCGCCCCTACGACTGACTCCTTCTCGCTGCGACCAGATAGCGCCTACGGAATTGGCGTATCAGTAACTTTATCTGCTACGCCTGCTCATAGGCTTGCTGCAAGGTGGCGATGTCCAGCTTTTTCATCTGGAACACCGCTTCCGTCACGCGTTTGGCCTTCGCCGGATCGCCGCTTTGCAGCATTTCATTCAAAACCGAAGGCACGATCTGCCAGGATACGCCGTATTTGTCTTTCAGCCAGCCGCACGGGCCGGGTTCGCCGCCGTCGGTCAGGGCGTCCCACAGGCGGTCTACTTCGTCCTGTGTCTCGCAGTTTACGAAGAAGGAGATGGCTTCGGTGAAATTGAACTCCGGGCCACCGTTCAGGGCGGTAAACTGCTGGCCGTCCAGCTCAAACGTTACCGTCATGGCCGTACCCGCCGGGGCCGGCCCGGCTTCGGTATAACGCATCACATCTACAATTCGGGAGTTCTTAAAAATGGAGGTGTAAAATCGGGCGGCCTCTTCGGCCTGATGGTTGAACCACAGAAACGGCGTAATCTTTTGCATCCTATCCTCCCGTGCTGCCGATTGATTTACAACATACACCTTACCGTTATGAGTGTAAGAGACTTCAGCCGCCGAGTCAAGAACAAATATTCTATTTGTAATCTTACATCCTCTGCCTGTTCGTGCAGAACCAGCGCCAACAGGTTGGCAGATCTGTGTGTCTGCCCTGGGCGCACACGCAGGCGCGCCCCTACCGTCAAGGGTTATGCTCTGAATATGTATTAGGCAGGTTATGGCGTGTCCTGCGGAGCGTTACCGGCACTACTGCATCGCCTCGGCCAGCAGCCGGTTGAGCAGTTGCAGCGCGGTCAGGTTGCGCCAGGTCGAGCCGTACTGCAAATTCGCCGGCGTGAAGCTGCCGGCGTCGTCCATGTTCGGCGGCAGCGACGGATGCACGCCGTCCGACGCCAGCCCGGCGTTGGGCAGGTCGCGCAGCGCCAGCCAGTAATTCCACAAGGGCACGCGGTACACGGCGGCCACCTGCACGATGGCGCGATTGAAGGCGCGCACGCGGTCGTCATAGCGCGGCTGCGGCGGAATCGTACTGAGAACAGGAATCACCCCGGCGCGAATGGAGGTATCCACAAGCTGAATTAACTGCTGCATGTAGCTGTCTGGTGTCGTCGTCACCACGTCGTTCGTGCCGATCATAATCAGCGCGACCGCCGGGCGCATCAGCCGGTATTCACACGTCAGCGGCGACTCGCGCGGCAAACACTGCGGCGGCACGTCGCCTACGCGCAGCAGATCGGCGGCGCGCCAGCCCACTCCTGCCGCCAGCGAATCACGCTTGAAGGCCGCCAGATCGAAATAATCCAGTACCGGCTGCAAATCGGGATACAGGCTGAGGTCGTAGCGGCCTTCCCCAAACGGATGCAGAAACGACCGGTTAACCGTGATACTGTCGCCCACCTTCACGACGACGTTAGCGCGGTTGCCGAGCCGCTGCCCCAGGTTGAACACATCCCGCGCGAAGGGGGTGATGTTCCAGAACAATATACCGTCCAGCACGGCATCGGGCGCGACGGACGCGATGGGCAGCAGCAGCGGGTCGCTGCCGGGCCTCACCCCCGCCGCTGGCAGCCAGCCGTCGCCGTTCGCCAGCGCGATTTGCAGCCAGGCCGCCGTTTCGTCGCGCCCGATCAGCAGCACCGGCAGCGAATCCAGCCACAGCAGCACCGGGCTGTTGGCATCCGGCAGCACATACACCGGCTGCACGCCGATCACCCAGCTTACGTTGTCCTGCGCGGCAACCGTGAGGGTTAAGAAAGTTGCTATCACGGCCAGAAGTATAAGGAGTCTGGCAGCCGCGTGACCACCTCCCAACCTCCCCCGCCAGCAGGGGAGGTGTTCGTCCAGCACGGTTTGCTCCCTCCCCGTTGACGGGGAGGGCTGGGGTGGGGTCAAAGCAGCAAAGAATCGAATAAATCGTCGCATTCTAAATGAATTACACCCACACCCCAAACAACCCCAGGAATACCCGCCACGCCGACTCGACCGGCAGCGCGAACCAGACCCAGCCGAGCAGGACAAAATGAAACGTCAGCAGCACGCCGGCGATGGTCCAGGCGGTTTTCAGGCGCGGCTGCTGGTTCAGGCTGAGGAACCATTTGCGCGTGCGGTCGCTCCATCGTTTATGCACGAACAATCCCAGGCCGTGCCAGATGCCCCACAGCGCAAAACCCAGCGTCACGCCATGCCACAGGCCGATGATGAGCATGGTTGCCATCTGCGCGATAAAAACTGCCGTCTGCGAATCAACCTTGCGCTTGAGCAGCGCCCGCGACAGCGGCGAAAACACGTAGAAGCGCACCCAGTTGCTCAGGGTGATGTGCCAGCTTTGCCAGAAAGCGGCCAGATTGTTCTTGAGATACGGGCGGTCGAAGTTCTCCGGCAGTTTGATACCGCACAGGATGCCGATGCCAATAGCAATATCGGTGTAGCCGCTGAAGTCGAAAAACAGGCGGAAGGCATAAGCGTACAGCAGCAGCCACAGCGCCCCGGCGGAGTCGGCCTGCGCCGCGTTGGTGCTGTTCAGCGCGACTAACGCGAGGCTGTCCGCGATCACGAACTTCTTGAACAGCCCCATACCGATTCGCCCGCCCGCTTCGACAAGGCGGGGCGCGGTGAGTAAACCCCTCCCCCTGTCCCCCTCCCCGTTCACAGACAGGGGATGAGTCTGCGTAGTTTTTCTCCCCTCGCCCTGATGGAGAGGGGCCGGGGGTGAGGGCAAATCCAGCGCCCGTGCATCCTTCACGAACCGCTCGGCGCGGTCAATCGGCCCGGCGGTGATGGCCGGGAAGAAGATCACGTAGGTCACATACTCGCGCAGCGACAGCGCCGGCAGTTTGCCCATCTGCCGCTCACGCAGGGTGTGAATCAGCCGGAAGGCGACATAAGAGAAGCCCAGCCATTCCAGATCAACCGGGCTGGCGAGTTCGACCGGCTGCCCGCTCAGACCGCGCAGCACGGCGGCCATGCCGGTGCTGAACGGCGGCGTTTTCAGCAGCACAAATAACACAACGATAAACAGAATCGCGCCGGTCAGCAGGCCGCGCCGCGCTCCGAATGCCCGCGCCAGTCCCACCAGCGCCGCGCCGACGATCCCCAGCGCCGCGCCCACCGCCAGCACATCCGGCGCGCGGGAGGCCGTTGGCCGCAGTTCCGGCACGAGGTAGCGGGTGGCCGCCAGCGCCAGCACCAGCGCGATGAGGACAGCGAGAGTGATGCGGTCTTCGCGGTTTAACCCCCATCTTTCCTCACCGCCCGCCCCCCTCTCCATTGTATGGAGAGGGGGAGCAGAAGACATCTGACTCGAAATGTTGTCTTTCTCCCCTCGCCCTGAGGGAGAGGGGCCGGGGGTGAGGGCAGGTTTTGTCACCCACCACATGGCAACCGTCAGCACCAGCGTGGCCGTCGGCAGCGCGAAATCGAGGTAACGGATCGTCAGCGTGGCTTGCAGCCAGTACAGCGCGACCACACTGGCGACCAGCAGCAGCCAGCCCCGCCAGCGCGGCGGCGCGAAGGCCGCGTACAGCAGCGCGCCAACAGCAAAAACGGCGATGTGCGACAGTTGCATGAAGGCAAAATCCCGAAATTAAGACATCAGCGCCATTGTAAAACCCCTCGCCCTGAGGGTTCACTACACGACACTTTTATAGTTGGGCTATCCCCTCCTCTAAATCTCCTCCCCGCTGCGCAGGGAGGAGACTTCCAGACCCAGGCTGGCCTGTTTTGCTCCCCCTCTCCATGCAATGGACGGGGGGTGGGGATAAATGTAACCTTAAAACTGTCGTCCCCTGAACCCTGATGGAGAGGGGTTGGGGTGAGGGCGATTAAAACCCCTGATAAATCCACGTTGGCGCGGCGTCGGTGGTTACGATGATGAGCAGAATCACCAGCAGGCACAGGCCAAGCGCGAACCCATTTTCCCGCGAGAGCAACCGCCGCATGTTGTTACCCCGCCTCTCCACACCACTTCCATTCGCCGCCTTCCTGCACGATGGCATAGCTGGTCAGCGGAAATTCCAGCTTTTCCGTGCCGTAGGTGGCAACGATCCTGCCGGCGCAGTTCACCACGTCGGTGGTGCCGTCACGCTGGCAGTCCATAGCTTCAATCGTCGCGTCCACCGCCGCGAAGGAATTGGCCTCGCGGTCGAGGTCGGCTTCCATCGCGCTGCACAACAGCGCCTTCACGCCGGCGGCATCCCCCGCGATTTTCGCCGTCAGGTACTTCACCACCGCGTCCGCCGGGTCGCCGCCATCGCCACCCGCGCAGGCCGCCAGCAGGAGGACCAACATAATCGTCATGGTCAACCGCAGGGGCACGGCACGCCGTGTCCCTACATCATTTCGTGTGATCATTGTTCCGACTCCCGAATGATGGTGTGATAAATGCGATCCAGCATCACCAGCGACAGCAGATTCCGCAGGCTGGTGCCGTACCACGACTCGTGGCCGGTGGAGAATTTGAGATACACAAAGCCGCTGTTTTTCATGTGAACGTGATCCACATCCAGACCGTAGGCTGGCAGCGGGCGCGCCGCCGCCCACAGATTGATCAGCGGCACATCGTACTGGCCGGCCACTTCGACAATCGCCAGATTCAGTTCCACCGCCTGCCACCAGTATTCGCCCTGCGGGTCGGCGCTGAAAGTGGACAGCACCGGAATAATGCCGCGCTGGAGTGTGTCCTCCACCACGCGCTGAAGCTGCGCCGTATATTTCTCACGGTCGGTATGCAGCACGTCGTTGGGGCCAAACAGGATAAAAACGACACCGGGCATTTTGCGGCGGTATTCACACGCCAGCGGCGTTTCGCCGGGCTGGCACAGCGCCTTGTCCGCCCACATCGGGTCGAGAATGGTATAGGTCGCCAGTCCCATTTTGGCCGCCACGCTGCTGCTGACCGACGCGCCGAAGAAATCCAGCGCATCTCGGAGATAATCGTAAGGCCCCAGATCGTTGTCGGGTCGGCTGAACGGTTCGAGGTACATCGGGTTAAACGTCAGGCTGTCGCCGATTTTGGTGATGGACTGGCGGCGGATGCCCAGCGTTTGCCCCCGTTCATACACGGCGCGCAGTTTCTCATCTACCGGCGAAACCACCGGCACGGCGTACAACTGCGCCAGCGACCGGCTGCGAAGGGTGGAAAGATCGGCGTCGGGCAGATCGGTATTCACCGGCACGGCGCTGAAGCGCAGGCCGGGTGACAGGGACAGGTAGCCGGTCATCACCCAGCCGTCCAGCCGCGCAAAACCGTTGCGGTCGGCCTGCTGGACGTGCAGCCAGTTGCCGATGGCGTTGCGCTCGACAATCGTCACGACGCTGCCGGAACGCAGCACCGCCACCTGCAAATACGTATCCCCCGGCCCGGCGTAGACCACTGCCGAACGATAAGCCGTTGTCTGGTCGGGCGGCAGCGTGGGGGTGGCGGGCTGGGCGGCCACCGGACGCAGCCCGATCAACGCCAGCAGCAGTCCGGCCAGTTGTAGGAATGACCGCAGCATAATTATCCTGAAAGATGTTTTTTGTCCGGCGCTGATTATATCACGCCGGTTCTAGCCCGGCTGGACGACTGCCCGCCGCAGATCATCCAGCATCACCAGCGCCAGCAGATTTTGCAGCGACACGCCATACAGTGATTCGTAGCCGTCGGCCAGGTTAACCCGCTCGCCGCTGACGGTCAGGTGCGCGCTGTCGTCGCTCAGGCCGTCACCCGGCAGCGCCCGCGCCGCCGCCCACAGGTTGATGAGCGGTATGCGATCGTCCTGCGCCACCTGCACGATGATGGTATTAAACCGTACCGCCTGCGGCCAGCCGTCCGCTTCGGGGTCGGCGGGAAACGTGGACAGCACCGGAATGATGCCCGCCGCCAGCGTTTCCTCCACGATCAGCCGCATCTGGCGCTCGAACTGTTCCGAGTTCAGCGATCCCATATCATTCGTGCCAAACATGATGAACGCGATGCTCGGCTGCGTCCGGCGGTATTCGCAGGTCAGCGGCGGTTCGTTGTCCTGGCAGGTGCGTGGGCTGGCCCAGACCGGATCAAACACCGAGAAGGCGGTCAGGCCGATTTTGGCGGCGGCGCTGCGGGTTTCAATGCCGGACGCGAAGAATTCGACCGTTTCGGCCAGATAATCATACGGCCCCAGCTCGTAACTGCCGGCGGCCAGCGGCGCGAGGTACAGCGGATTATAACTCACGCTGTCGCCCACTTTCGTGACGCGGTTGGCCGCGTGGCCGCGCGCCTGCCCGCGCGCAAACACGGCGCGCAGGCTGTCGTCCAGCGGGGAAATCACCGGCGCGGCGTACAGCGTCGTTAGCGCCTCGCTGGAAATCTGGCTTAAGTCGGCGTCGGGCAGCGCGGCATTGACCGGTATCGCGCTGAAGCGCAGGTCAGCCGGCAGTTGCAGATAGGCGGTTGGCAGCCAGCCGTCCGCCGGCGCGCCATCGTTGGGGTTTGTGAACGTTACGCGCAGCCAGTTGCCGATGCGGCTGCGCTCGACAATCGTTACCGGATGGCCGGGGCGCAGCGCGCCCGCCTGCGCATACGTATCGCCCGGCCCGGCGTAGACCACCGCCTGCCGCGCGATCATCGTTTCGACCGCCGCCGGCGAGGCCGCCGCCAGCCCACCGGCCAGAAGCATCAAAAACCATGCGAACCGTATTCGCCGCATCTACAGACCCGCCTGTTGAAGTACGCGGGATTATTATAGTGAGGGGGGCGAAAATCGCTATGGGAAGGCAGTCAGGGGCACGGGAAACGTATCAAAAAAATCATGAACGATTCCAGCGCCGCAACAGGATGTGATTGACGGGTGATGTAGGGGAGCGCCGGCGGGCGGCCACAGCGGGCCGCCCTCACAAAGATAATTCCCATCAGGCGCGGTCTTTTTCGGTTCTCCAATACGTATCACGTTGGATCCGGTCTTACGCAAACCGCACCGACAGCACCGGCGGGAAATGATGCCCCAGACTGCGCCACGACTCGCCCCGGTCATCGGACAGGTACACGTTGCCGGTGGTCGTGCCAAAGGCCAGCGTATCGCCGCTCAGGTCAAGCGCGTGGCGGTACACCAGATCGTAACACTCGGTCTGCGGCAGACCGGCGCGGAAGGCCGTCCATGTCTGGCCGCCGTCGTCGGTGCGGGAGACACACAGCGCCTGTTTCACCGCCACCCGGTACTCATCACTCGTCGCGGGCACGACCCACGCCACCCGCTCATCCTGCGGGTCAACGGCAATCGGAAACCCGAAATTGACCGGCCCACCCGGCTGCGATATCTTGTGCCACTGCTGGCCGCCATCCACCGAACGGAACACGCCGCAGTGATTCTGCTGCCACAGCACATCCGGGTTCGAGGGCGACAGCGCCAGGAAATGCGGGTCGTGGCCGTAGTCGGCGTCGGGGTTCGGCATATACTCGGCGCTCAGGCCGCGATTGCGCCCGTGCCACGTTTGCCCGCCGTCGGTGGTTTCAAACACCCCACCGACGCTCACGCCGACGTATACGTGCCGGCTGTCGCGCGGGTCAACCGCGATGGCGCACACGCCGGCGAAGTCCCGCCCGCCGCCGAACCAGAAATCCTTACGCGAGGGGTGATTCCATAACGACTCAACCAGATGAAAACTTTCGCCGCCGTCGTCGCTCTGGAACAGGCCGCCCGGCTCGGTGCCGATATACAGCCGTTCCGGTTGGTCGGCGCCGCCCGGCGCGATCAGCCACAGATAGCTGACGGTCGCCGGTTTACCTTCACTGATTTCCGCGCCCTCCGGGAAAGCCGGGGCCGGCACTTCGCGCCACGTCTGCCCGCCGTCGGGCGAGCGGTGCAGTTTGCGCCCCCAGTGTCCGTGATCGAGACACGCCCACAGCGTACCCGAACGCCGGTCAACCGCCGCATACGAAACCGGAATCGCGTTGTGCGCTTCGCAGGTGATGCGCCAGTCCCCGTTGTGCCGTTCTAAAATCAGCAGTCCCTTGTTCGTGCCTAACAACAACCGGTCGCTCATCATGCATCCCTCAGCTAATCCCTATAAACGCCAATCTATCATTGATATGCATTTGACCACTGAACCGCCGTTCACCCGCCGGACAGCGCCTGAAAAATAAACACCTGCTCGCCGGCAGCAACCACATCCTGAAGGCGCTGCCGGTCATGGATCAGCGAGTCGCCCACAAAAATGTTGACATGCTGCCGCAGCGCGCCGCGTTCATCCACGATGTAATCCCCCAGGCCGGGGAACTGCCGGTCAAGCGCCGCGACCACCTCGGCAACGGTCTGCCCTTCCACCTGCACGCCGTCGCGCAGATCAGGGAAGAAACGGCGTAAATGGCTGGTGAAGCGCACGGCTGGCATGGGACATCCTCCCGACATTCATTCCGGCACAGCGATAAAACAGCGGCCAGGTTTCTACCCAAAAAACAGGACCACCGTATTCCAGAACGGAACACATTTTCTAATAGTAGAAATTTTGTTCTTATTTGTCAAGTTAGTCTATTCTTAGCGGGCTTCAGTACGGTAATCGTCACGCGGCGGGGAGAAAACATCAATCACCAGCGAGTCCACCAGGGCGCGGGCGCTGTGGGTTATGCCGCCCGGAATGGCGTAGCTGTCGCCTGGCTGGCAGATGAAGGCCTCGCCGCCGATAATCAGTTCCATCCTGCCATAGACGACGTAGCCGACCTGATCGTTGAGATGGCTGTGATCGGGCACCAGCGAATCGCGTTTGAGGAAAAACTCACACAGCATGGCTTCGTCGGTCGTCGCCATCGTGCGGCGGAAGATGCCGGGCAGCATTTCGACCTGACCGCTGTCACGGGGGGTAATGAGGTAATCGGCCATCGGGTTGTCTCCTTGCCAAAATTTTATGAAAAAGCCTTGTTCATTATCGCAAGATGCAGGAGTATTGTCATCACACCTAACGAATCCATCTGCCGTAATGTATAATAATATTAACGGAACCCGCTTTACAGTAGGAGAAACACTCTGTGACAGCCTGGCCGACCAAGCCCTACATT
>JARKOK010000020.1 GCA_029975765.1 Aggregatilineales bacterium | reverse complement strand
GCTGTCGCGCTGCCGCTGGCGCAGGCGATTGGCCGCTGGGCGAATTTCGTCAATCAGGAATTGTACGGCACCGTGACAACCCTGCCCTGGGGCATTACGATTGACTCGGCGCACCGTGTCGAGCCGTACCTGAGCACGGTGGACTACCCCGCCGCGACCACCCTGTTCCACCCGCTGTTCCTGTACGAATCGCTGTGGAGCGTGCTGGCGTTTGTCGTGCTGCTGAACCTGTTCCTGCGCTACCGCAGCCGTCTGATCGCGGGGGATCTGTTCCTGCTGTACATCGTGCAGTATTCGGTCATTCGTTTCCTGCTGGAATTCCTGCGCGTGGATGTGACGCTGGTCGGTGGGATTAACGTTTCGCAGGTGGTGACGCTGATCGCGGGTGTGGTCGCGCTGCTGTTCTTCATTTACCGGCATCGGGCCGGTGTCCCCACCCCTTCGCAGACCACCGAACAGCCATCGGTGTAAAACGATAAACAATGCAGGGGCGATTGTTGTGGTCGCCCCTGCTCATTAACCGCTTTACTGCATATTCACCGGCGCGGGTTGTTCCGGCTCGCGTACCGGCGCGGGCTGTCCGGGCGCGATCACTTCCGGCTGCGGCGGCGGGGTGCTGGCCGGTTCAAGCGCCGCTGACAGCACCTCATCCACATTTTCGACCAGCACGAACTTGAGTTCGCCGCGCACTTCTTCCGGCAGGTCTTCCAGATCATTCTCGTTCTTTTTGGGCAGAATCACGGTGTCCACCCCAAAGCGGTGCGCCGCCAGCACCTTGTCCTTGATGCCGCCCACCGGCAGCACCTGCCCGCGCAGCGTGATCTCCCCGGTCATGGCGACATTCTTTTTGACGGGGCGCGTCGTCAGCAGCGAAGCCAGCGCCACCGCCATCGTAATGCCTGCCGACGGGCCATCCTTGGGAACAGCGCCCGCCGGAACGTGCATGTGAATATCACCGCGCTCGAAGAAGACCGGGTCAATGCCCAGATCAATCGCCTTTGACCGGATGTAACTGAAGGCAATCCGCGCGCTTTCCTGCATCACTTCGCCCAGTTGGCCGGTATACTGGAAACCCTTCGCGCCTGGCATCCGGGCTGCTTCCACAAACAGCACGTCACCACCCACCGGCGTCCAGGCCAGCCCGGTCGCCACACCGGGCAGATCGGTGCGCTCCGCGATTTCCTCGCGGTAGCCGTAGCGTGGCCGGCCCAGCAGGTCGCGGATCATCTTTTCGTCCATCACCACTTTGTCGGTCACACCTTCCGCGATGCGCGTGACGACCTTCCGCGCCGCCCGTCCGATCTCGCGTTCCAGCGTGCGCACGCCCGCCTCACGGGTATAGTCGCGTACGATCAACTGCAAGGCGTCGCGGCTGAACTCGATTTCTTCCGGCGTCAGCCCGTTTTCATGAATCTGGCGCGGCACCAGATATTGTTCCGCGATGGCGACCTTTTCGTGTTCGGTATATCCCGACAGTTGAATGATCTCCATCCGGTCACGCAGCGGTCCCGGAATCGGCTCCAGTTCGTTAGCCGTTGTGATGAAGAACACTTCGCTCAGGTCAAAGGCCACGTCCAGATAATGATCGCGGAATTCGGCGTTCTGTTCCGGGTCAAGCACTTCCAGCAGCGCCGAGGCCGGATCGCCCCGAAAATCGCGCCCCAGCTTGTCCACTTCGTCCAGCATAATCACCGGATTATGCGACTCGGCGCGGCGAATGGTCTGAATGATGCGCCCCGGCATCGCGCCGATATAGGTGCGCCGGAAACCGCGAATTTCGGCCTCATCCCGCACGCCGCCCAGGCTCATACGGATGAATTTGCGCCCCATCGCGCGGGCAATCGAAGCGCCGAGCGACGTTTTACCCACCCCCGGCGGGCCGATGAAACACAGTATCGCGCCGCGCCGTTCACGCCGGATGGTGTAATCCGACGCTTCGCGTTCGCTCTGGTCAACGCCGCGCTCCTGGCGCAGCTTACGCACCGCCAGATATTCGAGGATGCGCTCCTTGATGTCCTTCAGCCCGTAGTGATCTTCGTCCAGCACCTGCCGCGCTTCAGCGATGTTCAGATGATCGTCCGTCCGCTTCGACCAGGGCAGGCTGGACAGCCAGTCCAGATAGGTGCGAATCACGCCGTATTCCGCTGCCGCCGTCGGCAGCTTCGACAGGCGATCCAGTTCACGCTCCGCCTCTTTTTGCGCTTCTTCGGTCATGCCGGCTTCGGCAATCTTTTTGCGGAAGTTTTCAATCTCGGCAACCTGTTCGTCACCCTCGCCCAGTTCGCGCTGGATGGCTTTCAACTGCTCGCGCAGGAAGTATTCACGCTGGACTTTTTCCATCTCCGACTGGGCTTCAGTCTGGATTTTACGCCCCAGTTCCAGCACTTCCAGTTCTTTCGTGAGGATGGTCATCAACCGGCGCAGCTTCGCGTCGGTGCTGTCCAGTTCCAGAATTTCCTGCGCATCTTCCAGGTTGATGCGAATATACGTCGCCACCGCGTACACCAGTTGCAGCGGATCATCCACATTCAGCGCCGATGAAATCAGTTCGCCGGGGATGCTCGGCACCAGATCGGCAAGCTGCGTGAACTGGTTCACCACATTCCGCACCAGCGCCTCAACTTCGAGGGTATCCTCCGTCCGTTCCGGGATCGGGTGGATTTTCGCCCGCAGATATGGCTCGGTATTGGTGTATTCGTCAATCTGGATGCGTGCCAGCCCCTGCACCAGCAGGCGGATCGTGCCGTCCGGCGCGCGGAACAGCCGGTGAATTGACGCCAGCGTGCCAATCTGGTACACGTCTTCCGTTCCCGGCGTTTCCAGATTGGGGTCTTTGGCCGCCACCAGACCGATCAGCCGGTCGCCCGAAACCACATCATCCACCAGCTTGATGCTGCGCGGCTGTCCCACCGTCAGCGGAATAGCCGTCTGCGGATAAACCACCAGCCCGCGCAGGGGCAAAATCGGCAGTTCAGCCGGGATGTCAGCATCCAGCGGTGAATTGTCGTTTTCGGGTTCGTCGCTAATGGTTACATCCAGTTCGCGCTCTGGCAGGGCTTCATCAAAGGCGTGAAGGCGCTTGTCGAGTTCATCAGTCATGTTGTGATTGATCCTGTTGTTCGGCGTCATTTAAATCCACAATGGGAATCTGCCGTGCCGGTCGCCGGGGCAGTTCCACTTTTAAGAAACCGTCGTCATAGCTGGCCGTCACCGCTTCCGCGTCCACCGGCCAGGGCAAATGGATGTCCACCCGGAATTCACCAAAGAATATCTCCACCTGATGAAAGGCCGATGCGCTGTGCTGCGGGCGATCTCGAAACCCGGTAATCACCAGCTGCTCATGCGTCAGCGTGATCTTCAGGTCATCCGTTCGAATCCCGGCAATTTCGACCAGCACAAGCAGCCTGTCCGCCAGTTCGATCACATCCGTCGGCGGGTTAAAGGATCGGTAAGCGTGACTGGTGATATACATCGTCAATCCCGGTTTATTCATATAATCGTGCTCCCGGCAGGCAGAATAGACATGAGGCAGGCACAGGCCCCCGGCAGACCGCTCCTTAGGCGAGAGTATAACACTGATGGGTAAGAAAAGTATTAGATGGCTGACGGCTCAACATGAGCAGACCGTGATGAATGATCAGGCCGGCACCCAGACGGCGAACTGCCCGCCGCCGCTGGTTACCTGCAGGGCGTCGCCGCCCGCCGCCGGGATGACAAAAATTTCCTCCCGGTCACCGGCCATCGCCGTAAAGGCGATATACTGACCATCCGGGCTGTAGGCGGCTCCCCATTCATAACCCGGCCCATCATAGACAATCTGCGTATCTGTGCCATTGGCCGACATCCGGGCAATTGCCGCCGCGCCGTCCGCCTCCCCGGCGGTCAGGAACAGAATGAACTGCCCGTCCGGGCTGAACACCGGCGACCATTCTTTGACGCCGTTGTCGGTCAGAGGTGTGTAGGTAGCCTCGGCGATATCCAGCAGGCCGATTTCCCACGTACCCGCGTCCTCGCTGCTGCCAGCACTCACCACCAGCCGGCGGCCATCAGGACTCCAGTGCGGCGCGCTGAACCGTAGATCATCAGCCCTTAATACCGGCTGAAGTTCGCTGCCGTCCGCGCGCACCCGGTACAGATCAAATTGACCGTCGCCGCGTGTGTCCGCCGCAAACACCAGCCACGCGCCGTCAGGACTCCAGGCTGGCAGGCGGTCGGTCACATTATTTCTGGTGATCTGGCGCAGGTTGTCGCCGCGTAAATCCATCACGTAGATGTCGAAATCGCCATCCCGGTCTGACTGAAACGCGATCTGCTGGCCGTCCGGTGATACGGCAGGAAACGCATCCACATTGGTGCCGAACGTAAGCTGCGTTTCCGTGCCGGTGGATAAATCCAGATGATACAGATTGGTCGCGCTGCCGCGTTCGGCGAAGTACACCAGACTGCCGCCAATCGCCCGGACAGCGGCACTCAACGGTATGGCCGTCCGCAGTCCAACCGGCACGAGTGTCGGCGTCGTCAGCGGCAGCGGCGTGGGAGTCGCGGTCGGCGCCGGCACAACGGTATCACGCGCGGCGCGGCTGACCGGGTCCAGTGTGGGCAGGCTCACGCCTTCAACCGAGGTCGCGCGCGGCGTGCGCGTCGGGACGGTTTCCGTGCTGCTCTGGGTCAGCGCGCCGATGATCAGCATCCCGACAATCGCCAGCACCACCAGCACGCCACAGCCCAGCAGCGCGCCCACCCCGGCATTCATCCAGGCGTTCGACCGACGCGGGCGGCGGCGGCGCATGTAGCTGCTGACCGCGCTGGCCGGCATGGACTGGCTGGGCGGCGGTGGTGTATATGCGATCTGCGGCACAACCATCATCGGCTGGGGCGACGGTGGTGGCGCTTCCGCCGGGCGCAGCGGCGGGCGGATCATGGCCGGCTGCGTATCGTGGATGCTGGTCACCGGCTGGTTGGTGGCGCGTTTCAACGCCTCAGCCAGCCCAACCGCGTGCGGATAACGTTCTTCCCGTTTTTTCTTAAGCGCCTTCAGAATCACTTCTTCGACGGCCAGCGACAGCGTGGGGTTAAACTGGCGCGGCTGCGGCGGCGGGGTCGTCACCTGCATGACGGCGATGCTGTACGGGGTATCACTCTCGAACGGTCGCCGCCCGGTTGCCATCTCAAACAGCATCACACCCAGCGCGTAAACATCGCTGCGGCTGTCCAGCGGCAGGCCCTGCGCCTGTTCGGGACTCATGTAGCTGGGTGTGCCAACCACGCCCTGCGTCGTGATGCCGGCGCTCTGTTCGCTCAGAATCCGCGCGATGCCAAAATCGGTCAGATACGCGCCGCCGTCATCATCCAGCAGGATGTTGCTTGGCTTCAGATCGCGGTGCAGGACGTTTTTGCTGTGCGCGTAATCCAGCGCCGGGGCGACCTGTTCCAGAATCGAAATGATCGTTTCAATTTCCAGCGCGCCGCCGGCAATCAGATCATCCACCGACCCGGCAGACATATACCGCATGACGATATACGGCTGGCCTTCGTACTCGCCGTAGTCATACACCGGCACGATATTCCGGTGTTCAAGCTGCGAAACGATTTTCACTTCCTGATGAAACCGCTGAATGTAAGTGTCATCGTGAATGTACTGTTTGGGCAGCACCTTCACGGCCACGACGCGCTTCATCGAAACCTGCTGCGCCCGGTAGACCGTCGCCATCCCGCCGCGCCCGATCAGTTCGAGGATTTCGTAGCCGCCGATGGTTTTGCCGATCAGTTCATCCGTCATATATCGTCCTCGCTGCCAGTCGCGCGGAGCAATTATACCTGATTACAGCCCTCATTATAGTCAAGCTTGCTGCAAAACCCTACGCCTGCCTGCGCCGCGCCCGCCGTTTTGGGTTTACACTGAACGAAGCGTAAACGATTCAGAGGGAGTTACCGGTATGAATCCCGCAGATGTTTTAAAGTATGGACACCAGCACGTGCTGCGTACTCTGGACGGCCTGGACTTCGCCCACTGGGAAACCGGCGGCGTATGCGGGGTATGGTCGGTAAAGGATATTCTCAGTCATCTGGCCTCTTACGAACTGTGGCTGGAAGAAATCCTGGCCGGGTTCTGCGGCGATCATCTGCCCACCCCTGTGACCGACCATCTGGCGGCCAGCGGCCCGCAGGCGTTTAATGATGAACAAGTGGCCGCCCGGCAGGGACACTCCCCCGCCGCCGTACTGAACGAATACACCGCCGCTTACGAGCGGGTCGCGCAGCGGGTCGGTCGCATCGCGCCGGAAACCTGGCGGCAGGCAGGAACGCTGCCCTGGTATGGCGCGGAATATGCGCTGGACGATTACATTGTTTACACCTTCTACGGCCATAAACGGGAACACTGCGCGCAGATTAACGTCTTTCGGGATACGCTGAACCACCGCTGAAGGCTGTTATCAGGACGTTTTTCGCCAGTGAAAAGTTCAATTCCGGGAGATGACGGGCGGGGCGCTCACTACCGGCGACCGCCCCCGCCTGTCCGGTGGATTAATCTACGAACCGGTATTTAAACAGCGTCCACAGGGCGATAGGCGCGTCGGTCCATTTGATCTTTTTGCCTTCATGCCATTCGCGCCCGTTGTATGAAATCGGCACTTCATAAATACGAATCCCCTGCTTCAGCACCTTCGCCGTAATTTCCGGCTCAAACTCAAACCGCCGGGCGTGAACCTTGATGCCCTTCACCACGTCGGCGCGGAACACTTTATAACAGGTTTCCATGTCGCTGAGGATCGCGTTGTACAGGATATTGGTCGCCAGGGTCAGGCTGCGGTTGGCAACCATGTTCCAGAAGTTCATCGCCTTGCGCGGCCCGCCCAGAAAGCGCGATCCGTACACCACTGTCGCAATCCCCTCTTCCAGCGGCCTGAGCAGCACCGGATAGTCGCGCGGGTCATATTCAAAATCCGCATCCTGAATCAGAAATACATCGCTGCTGGCTGCCGAAAAGCCGGTGACAACTGCCGCCCCCTTACCCTGGTTGCGCTGGTGATACAAAATCCGCACGTTCGGGCGCTGTTCGGCTTCGATCCGTTGCAGCACCTCGCGCGTGCCGTCAGTCGAGCCGTCATCCACAATGACGATCTCGTCCGCCAGCCCAACGGCTTCCACCCGGTTGAGGACTTCTTCGATGGTCTGGACTTCGTTGTAACAGGGAATGATGACGCTTAACGTCAACCGGCGCACGCCCGTGCGGTACGAAAGTTGTTGAAGATAGGTTTGCATCTGTGCTGTACTCCTCATCCGGCGGCAACACACATCCTGTTTAATGGGTTACAGCCTATCGTTTCACCTGCCGCCGACCGGCAAGCCTGTCTATTGTACCATCGCTCCACTGGTTGAAACACGTTATACTTTAAAAGGGATCATCCGCCGTTACCGTTTCCATACCAGGAGTTCAGACGCATGGCGAAAGCTGTTGTTACCGGCCTTGTGATCGCGGTCGCGCTGCTCGGCCTGATGCTGGGCGCTGTTCAGGCGCAGGAGTACGGCATCAACTGGTCAGCCACATTTTTTCCCTCCAATAACCTGACCGGCACCGGGGTTCCGGTGACCATCCCCGGCGGCCTGAATTTTAACTGGGGCACCGGCGCGCCGATTGTGAACGGCGTGGCCGTACCCGGCATCGGCGCCGATAACTTCTCGGCGCGTTTTACATCCACCCAGACTTTTGCCCAGGGCAACTACACGTTTTCCGTGACCTCGGACGATGGCGTGCGAGTATACATTGACGGCCAGCTCGTGCTTGACCGCTTCGTGCCGCGCTCCCAGACGACAGATACGTTCGTGCGCGAAATGACCGCCGGGCCGCACAATATCACGGTGGAATATTTTGAAGGCATTGACATCGCCATGCTGCAATTCCAGTGGGTGTTTGGCGGTGTTGTGCCTACGCTCGGCCCCAGCCCCACCCCCGGCCCGACGGCTACCCCCGCCCCCACCAGCCTGCCGTCCATCCCCGAAGGCGCGATTACCGCGACGGTGATTCGTGCCGCTGTACTGAACGTGCGTGCCGCGCCCTCGGTCTATTCGGATCGGGTCGGGCGGGTGCTGCGCGGCCAGACCTATCAGGTGATCGGGCGGGATGAAAAAGCCTACTGGTTCCTGCTTCAGCTCAGCGACCGGCAGGGCTGGGCGCTCGGTTATTACCTGTACATCCCGCAGAATGAATTCAACGCGCCGGTCGTCAGCAATTTCGCGCTCACCGGCAACCCGGCAGCCGCCTCACCATCGGGCGTGGTGGCGATGGCCTTCTCCACCATGAAACTGCGGTCGCAGCCGACCATTTATTCCGAGCAGATCGGGCGCATCACCTGGGGCGGCACGGTCGGCGTGGTCGCCCGCACCATCAGCAACGAATGGTGGCAGGTGGTCTGGAAAGGCACAACTGGCTGGGTGTGGTCGTCTTATTTCCGCGTGGTGGAAGGCAATATTGATACGATCCCCATCGTTCAGCCGTAAGCATATGTCACCGGGGCGCGGCCAACCGCGCCCCGCTGCGTCGTCCTGCCCCGCGCTTCACGGCGTGGGATGCCGTGAGTTTCTCCACCCCGGCACGAGCCACCCGCCGGCGGCCAGCAGCCACGCCGCGCCGCCCAGCAGCAGCACCCATGGATACCAGCCGGGACGGAACTCCAACACGATGGTGCTGTCACCCGACGGAACCGGCACCGCGCGGAACATCACATCGGCGCGGTAGACCGGCGCGGGCTGGCCGTTCACAGCGGCTGTCCAGCCGGGATAATAGGCATCGGTGAGAAGCAGATAACCGGCCTGATCGGCCTGGGCGCGGATTTCAACCCGCGTGCCGGTATAGGCGGTGATGGACGCAGCCCCCGTCCCCCCGGCGGGGATCGGATTGAGGGAATCCTCTGCCGCCAGGATGAGCGTTTGCGCCGGGTCAAACGCCGGGTCGCGCATGATCGTCAGCGCGTCCTCGCTGCCCTGCCAGGTATCCGGCACGGTGATGACCTCATGAACGATCAGGGCGCGGGGCAAAACGGCCCGATTCTCGTACAGTTTGATGTCGCTGGACAGCACCCGCCGCCAGTCACCGAGTGTCACCGGCTGGAACACCGCCGCGCGGGTGTCCACCAGCGTGACAGCCGCCAGCGCCAGCGGCACGTCGGCGCGAATCACCAGTTGGGTGATCGTATCCGGCGCGGCCAGCCGCCGCCGCGCCCGCCGGAACTGGTCAACCGTGTTTTCATCACCCGCCAGTTCCAGGGTTTGCATCTGGCCGTTAGCCCCCGTCACGGTCATCACCGGCACGCGGCAGGCCGCCGCGCCGCAGTCATACAGGATGTCTATCGCGTCCGCTTCAAACGGCGGCAGTTCATCGAGCGTGATTGTGTCGCCCGCTGCCAGATTGAAGCTGAACTGCGTATCATAGGCCACATCTTCGTACCACAGATCGTATACTTTATCGGTGATGAGATAGCGGGTGTTCGTCAGGTTCAGCCAGCGTTGATCGGGCAGGCACGCACCCCGGCATTCCTCACGCGCCAGAATTTCCCGCAGCCGCCCGTCTATGGTGCGCAGTTCCCCCGGCGGCAGCAGCAGCGAGGTGAACTGGGTATACCAGCCGGTTGGCAGCACCCCGCCGTCGAAACCGTCTATGCTCGGCACGCCCCACACCAGCGGCAGGTTAGCCGCCAGCGTCTCGCGCATCTTCGTATCTACCAGCGCGATCCGAACCGCCAAGTCCGACAGTCCCAGTTCACGGTAGCGGGCGATCAGCGTGTCGGCATCGCCGGGGTCGAACTGCAAGCCGCTGATGCTCAGAACGCGCCCCGGCGGAGTCTGGGTCTCACCGTAGGCGCGTAGCTGGCTGATGGTGAACCGCTGCGCCGTATACGTATCCGGCGGCACAACCTCGTTGTACGCCAGCACCCCGGAAGCGAGGAACAGTTCCAGTACCGCCGCCGCGCCCAGCAGCGGAATCATGATTCGCTGCCGGGTCGCCGCCTGCCGCGCCCCGGCACGTCTGATCATCATCAGGCTGCCCACCAGCACCGCCAGCGCCGCCGCCCAGGCAGCAGTGGTGGCGGCGGTTGGCACCGCCGGGCCGATCACATCAACGGCGATCTGGTCGGTCAGGCGTGTGCCCAGCGCCAGCCCGCCGGTGACGGCGGCGATCAGCGCCAGCACCCACCCGCGCGGGCGCGCGCCGTCCTTAAGCACCTGCAAACCCATGCCCGCCAGCAGCGCCATCGCCAGCGCGAACAGCGCCAGCCAGCGTGCTGGAACGCGAAAGAAACTGAAGCCCGGCAGGTTTGCCAGCGGCCAGTACAGCGGGTTATACACCCCCAGCGCCAGCCCGAAACCGGCAGCAGCCAGCCCGATCCAGGCCAGGCGGCGCGTAGCCGCCGGGCTGAAAGCGCCAACCAGCGCCAGCCCCAGACCGATCACGCCCATATAGGCGACGTATTCGCCAAAGACCAGCCCATCGTAACTGGGCAGCAGACCACGCCCGATGATGAGCGGGTTAAGCGAAAAAGCCATCGCCTGCTGCGGATTCAGACCACCGCTGCGGTTCGAGCCGCCCATCAGTTCCAGCGTAGGTACCAACTGCGGCAGCGCCAGCAGCAGCACGATCACGCCGGCTGCTGCCAGGATGAACAGCGGGCGCAGGGCATGGCGTATCCGCCGCCCTGGAGTCGCGGCAGGTTGTACCGCCGTTATAACACCATAGACCGCCAGCCCTACCAGCGTGATAAATACCGTCTGCGGGTGGCCGGCCAGCGTTTGCAGCGCCAGCGCCGCCGCGAGCAGGATCAGCCGGTGCAGGGATACACGCGCCCCGGCTGCCTGATGAAATATCCCCACAATCCAGGGCAGCCAGGCCAGCGCCTGAAACTGGTTGATGTTTTCCGCCTTCGCCCCCATATAACCACCCAGCCCGAACAGCACCGCCGCCAGCAGCGCAGGCAGCGCATCCAGGCGCGCCGCCCGCCGCGCCAGCCAGTAAGCGCCCAGCAGCGCCCACACCACATGCGCCAGCAGGCTGATGGTAATGCCAGTTGGCGGGTCGAACGGAGCCAGCGGCCAGTTCGGCGGGTAGAAGGTGCCTAACTGGCTGTTTGCCAGCAGCGGCACGCCCATGAAAATATCAGGCGACCACAGCGGCAGCTGCCCGTTCATGAAGGCGGCGTTTCGCACCTGCCAGTAGGGATAGAAATAAGCATACACATCACCGCGCCCCAGGATCAGACCGGAGAACGCCAGCCGGTGAAAGAACAGCAGCGTCAGCGCGAGGAGCAGAATGAGGATGAGGGAGTAGTTTACCGTGCTGAATTTTTTGACGAGAACAGACGACTGCTTCATAACATTCCCGCTGGCCTTGATGCAACCGGGAATAGTGTAGCGGGCGATCAGCAATTGGGATAGTCAGCCGCGAAAAATGTCATGAACCGCCAGCGTAAAACCGGGCAGCACCTCGCCCCCATCAAGTGTGCCCTCCTGGCCGATAACCCGCACCGGCTGGCCGGGCGCATAGACTTCAACCTGGCGCGCCCTGGGGTTAACGACCCACACCAGCGTGCCAGCGGCTAAATAGTTGGCGATTTTGATCCGCAGCGCCTCTTCTGAATCCGATGGCGAAATAACCTCAACGGCCAGTTCAGCGGATTGGGATTGTACGGTTGATCATAAGGTAGTTGCGGCTGCCGGGCATAGGAAATAAAGGCGGCGTCCGGGGCATAACGTTCCCCAAATACCTGATACCCACAGGCCTCGCCAGTCACATGGCCGATGTCATGGTGCTTCAGAAAATTGAGCAGCGCCCCGACAATCAGCATCGCTATTTTGGAGGAAAGCGGATTCGACGGCACTTCAAGAATCTTCCCCCCAATGTATTCGAAAATTCTGTCTGCATTTTCTGGCAGATGAGCAAAACGCTCAAATTCCTGTAGAGTGATACAAACACGTTCCGGGGCAGCCATAAACCATCTCTCGCCTAACCTCACAAAAGTATAACATGAAAACCGCTTGACACCCCGCGCCCGCCGCGCCATAGTCGTACCATGATCGGCTCCACACAGGGGGGTAATAACCATGCACGCGCCGTTAAAGGCCGTTCTCGTAGGCTGCGGGAGTATGAGCCGCGCCTGGATTGACGCCAGTAAAACCATTCCTGAGTTTGAACTGGTGGGTTTTGTGGATATTAACCAGGCGGCGGCCCGGCAGCGTGCCGACGAATACGGGCATCCCGCCGCTATCGCCAGCGACAACCTGCGCGCCGTGCTTGACCGGACGCAACCGGACATCGTGTTTGACTGCACCGTACCGGAAGCCCACCATGCCGTAACCCTGACCGCGCTGGAATACGGCTGTCATATACTGGGGGAAAAGCCGCTGGCCGATACTCTCGACCACGCGCGGGAAATGGTCGCTGCCGCGCAGCAGGCCGGCAAACTGTACGCGGTCGTGCAGAACCGCCGCTACGATACGAATATCCGCCGCCTGAAAGCCTTCCTCGACTCCGGCGCGATTGGCGCGATCACCACCATTAACAGCGATTTTTACATCGGCGCGCACTTTGGCGGCTTCCGCGACCGGATGGAACATGTGCTGCTGCTCGACATGGCGATCCACACCTTTGACGCGGCGCGGCTGCTGTCTGGCGCTGATCCGGTATCGGTCTACTGCAAGGAATGGAATCCGCCCGGCTCGTGGTATGATCACGACGCGTCGGCGGTCGCTGTGTTCGAGATGACCGGCGGCATCGTCTACACCTATCGCGGCAGTTGGTGCGCCGATGGTCTGCCAACCACCTGGGAAAGCGAGTGGCGTATCATCGGACAGCAGGGTACGGCCCGCTGGCTGGGTGACGACCGGATGCAGGCGCAGAGTGTAGCGGAAACGGGCGGCTTTATGTCCACCTACCGCGACGTGTCTATTCCCCCGGCGGACGCCAACGCTAAAACCGGCGGTCATGCTGGCCTCATCCGGGATTTTGTGGATCATCTGCGCGCTGGCACCACGCCGGAAACCATCTGCACCGACAACATTCAATCGCTGGCGATGGTCTTTGCCGCGATTGACAGTGCCACCACCGGGGTACCGGTGCGCCTGGCCTGGTAATTGCCAGATTACAGCGACGAACCTATAATGAGGATTGAGAGATTTTATTTGGAAAGGATTTACTCGCATGGATGAGATGGTCAAATTGCTGTCGCAAAAACTGGGACTGTCGGAAGCCGTTGCACGTCAGGCGGTGGAGATCGTCATTGGCTTTCTCAAAACCAAACTGCCCGCGCCCATCGCCGGTCAGCTAGACGCCATCCTGGCCGGAAAAACGCCGGCCATCGATTCGGACAGCGTGCTCGACAAAGGCAAGGGTTTACTCGGTGGCCTGTTCGGCGGCAAGAAGTAACTTCTTCGGCGCTGGTTAATGCCGGATGCAAAGGTTTGTTAAGGGACATGGCGCTGCCATGTCCCTGTTTTTATAATCCGTTTGTTTTGGGCAGATAAAACCCGGGGATTGGAGGTTCTTCGATTGACTGCAAAACCTGTCTGGCTGTGGTTCGTGCTGCTGGTACTGCTGGCTGCTGGCTGCCGCCAGTCCGACGTTACCCCGACGGCCAGCCTGCAAATCGAGCTGCGGGTGGAGCCAACGCCGCCCACCGTCGGTGACGCCGTACTCGTTGTAACGCTCACCGGCGCTGACGGGCAGCCGGTCAGCGATGCCACCATCAGCGCGCGCGGCGATATGAGCCACGCCGGCATGGCGCCCGTCCTGGCCGACCTCGACATCGGCGATAATGGTGTGTACCGCCTGCCGTTTCGCTGGACGATGGGCGGCGACTGGTTCGTGGATATTACCGCCACCCTGCCCGACGGCACGACCGCCGCACGGCGCTTTGATCTGACCGTCGCATCATGAGGTTCGATATCCTGCGCCTGCCGCTGGTAGGCCGTCTGCTGCGCTGGCGCCGGGGACGGCTGGCGCTGCAACTGCCGCTGGCGCTGGCCGCCCTGCTGCTGGTGCTGGACGGTTTCACCGGCCCGCAGCAGGCATCCCGTAATCTGGCGACGGTGGCCCCCTGGGTGCATTTCCGGGGCGTGGTGGTGCTGGCGCTGCTGCTGGCGGGCAATCTGGTGTGTATGAGCTGCCCGTTCACGCTGCCGCGCACGCTGGCGAAACGCTGGAGCGGCGGCGGGCGGCGGTTTCCCCGCCGGCTGCGAAACAAATGGCTGGCGATTGCCTCGCTGTTCCTGCTGTTCGTGGCTTACGAGGCGCTCGATCTGTGGGCCAGTCCCCTGCTCACCGCCTGGCTGATCATCGCCTACTTTGTCGCCTCGTTTGTACTGGAACTGCTTTTCTCCGAATCGGCGTTCTGTAAGTATGTCTGTCCCCTCGGCACGTTCAACTTTGTCTACTCCACCGCTTCCCCCACCCAGATCGGCGTTCGCAGCCCGGATCTATGCCGGACGTGTGTAGGCCGGGAATGTGTCAACGGCAGCTACCGCCCGGCGCCGCTGGTACGGTTGGATGCCATCCCCGGCGGCCAGCGCGCCGTGAAACACGGCCCCGATGGCACGCTCGGCTGTGGCACGCTGCTGTTCCCGCCGCAGATGACCGGCAACCTGGACTGCACGCTGTGTCTGGACTGCGCCCGCGCCTGTCCGCATGATAATGTCGGCCTGTTCGTGCGGCAGCCGGGGCGCGAGTTGTTCCAGCCGGAAGCATGGCCGAAACGCTGGGATGTGTCGCTGCTGGTGATCATTCTGGCCTTCATGGGGCTGACCAACGCCTTTGGCATGGTGCCGCCGGTCTATGACTTGCAGCGGGCGCTGGCACAAATGCTCGGTATTCGCAGCGACTGGGTGCTGATCGGCCTGATTTTTCTGGTCGGCGGGGTGTTACTGCCCATCGGGCTGGCGCTGCTGGCCGGCTGGCTGGCGCAGACTTTCACCGCTGCCCGGCACCCCTATGACCTGCGGCAGACGGTAGCCGCGTTCGCGCCGGCGTTTGTCCCGCTGGGGTTCGGCATCTGGATCGCCCACTACAGTTTTCACTTCCTCATCGCCCCGCTGACCATCATCCCCGTGATCCAGGAGTTCCTCGGCCAGCCGGGCGACTGGCTGAAGTTTAGCGGCACGCCGGATCTGACCGCCATCGGCCTGCTGCAACTGCTGGCGCTGCTGGCCGGTTTCCTCGGCAGCCTGCTCCTGGCAAACCGGGCGGCGGCACGCCTGTACCGGCGGCAGGCCATGCCCGGCCTGCTGCCCTGGGCGCTGCTGCTGCTGGCGCTGGCCTTCGCGGCGGCCATCGTGTTCAGCCTGCCAATGGAGATGCGCGGCAGCGTGCTGTTTGACTGACCGCCCGTGACAATCGTCACCGAAAACCCCTG
>JARKOK010000008.1 GCA_029975765.1 Aggregatilineales bacterium | reverse complement strand
CACCAAGTAAGAAATCTTGAAGGGTCTGTGCAAGTTAAATCGAGTATAATAAGCACAGTCGCAGTTAATATTGTACAGGGGCGCTCCGTAAGGTGCATCACCTTACAAAATTCTGTCCAGCGACATCTGCTGCTGATGGATGGTACACATCTAGGGGGCATGGCGTGCGATGGACAGCCTTGTTGTGGACGTTCAATAGACCGGAGGTAAACGAACGTCATGCTGAAAACTCGCTGGCAAGTTCTTATTCTCATCCTTTGTTTTACCCTGATGGTGGCGCAGGTGGTCGCACAGGACTCCCCACCTGCCCCCGAAGAAACACCCTCGTCGGTGGTACCGGAAGAAACCCCTCTGGCACCAACCGACACCCCCGTTGAGCCGCCGGTGGTGGAAGTAACCTCGGAGCCGACGGTTGAACCACCTGTGGATGTCACGGCAGAACCACCCGCGCCGCCAACGGCCCCACCCGAAGAACCCGGCCTGCCAGCCGAACCGGAGCTGGCGCTGCTGGTGCGGGAAATGTTCGACAGCGGTGATCTGTCCGGTTGGGTCTACGGCCCGAACTGGATACCGGTTGCCAATGAAAGCGGTTTTGGCCTGCAGGTCGCCAACACGGCGGATGTGCTGCAATTGCAGCGCGGGCCATTTATCAACGCCGCCGCCCAGGTCAGCGTCAACTTCACCGGTGGCAGCGTGCATCTCAGCCTGCGCCAGAGTGAAGTCGGCAGCTACAGCGCCGCCCTCGACGCCAGCGGCTTCGTAACCCTGTATCGCGCCGGCGTACCCGCTGTCTCCGCGCCAGTGATCCTGCCGCCGGCCCAATGGCAGACGCTGCGCCTGTCGGTCATGGACGGCGTGCTGCGTATTGCCGTTAATGACGTGGAACTCATCGCCTGGCAGGATGTAGCCCCCCTGCCGCCCGGCCTGGCGGCGGTCACGGTCTATCCCCCGGCGGACGGCACGCCTTTTACCGTGCAGATAGATAATCTGTTCCTGTGGGTGCCGGAGACGGATGTTGCGCTGTACCCACCGCCCACACCCACACCGCCACCGGTTGAACCCACAACGCCACCGCCGGTGGTGGTGACAGAAGAACCGCCAGTTGAAACGGCAGAACCGCCGGCTGAAGTCACGACGGAACCGACCGACGACAGTGCGCCGGAAGTCGTGATCGAAGTGACTGCTGAAGCGACCATCGAGCCGACCGCTGATGTTACTGCCGAGCCGACACCGGAACGAACCCCGGTGGTAGACCCGGCTACCGGCAAATCGTTGGTCTATCAGGCGTACATTCCACCGCCGGACGCCCAGGCAACAGCGTCTGATCTGCCGGATGCCAGTGTTCCGTTCATCGTGCCACCCTATTTTGAAAGCGGCAATACCGTCGGCAACACGCTGACGAACGAAGCCAATCTGGTGCTCACCTGCGGTTTCAACATCACCGCGACCACCTGGTACCGGTTTACGCCGGGTGTGACCAGACAGTATGTGATGAACACCGCTGGCAGTGCTTTTGATACCATTCTGGCTGTCTATCCCAATAATGGTACGGTGCCGGCCAACAACCCGGTCGGCTGCAATGATGATGTGAGCACGACCGACCGCACCTCGCGGCTGGCGATCACCCTGACCGCCGGACAAACCTACTGGATTCGGCTGGGCGGCTACAATGGTGAGGCTGGCAATTTCAACTTCGCACTGGATGATCCTGCGCAGCCCGCGCCTGCCGCGCCAAAGCTGTTCGCGCCTGTCAATGGCGCCAGCACCAGCGATACGTCACCGGAATTCCAGTGGCTCCCCCCGACCACCGGTGCCGTCCCGGCGCACTATGAAATTCAGATCGGCACGACCAGCACCCTGACGGCGCTGCTGCACAGCGCCATCGTGAATGCGCCGACGACCACCTACAACGGTTACACCTTCCCTGGCGATGGCGTCTACTACTGGCGCGTTCGCTCGCTGAAGGCCAGCCGGGTGGGCGGCGCGTGGAGCGGCGCTTTCAAGGTGACGATTGATACGATCAAACCGCCTGCTCCGGTTCTCAATGCCCCGCTGAACACCATCACGCTGACGGCTAACCGCCCGGCGCTGTCGTGGAAGGCGTCGGCAGGCGCGACCCGCTATCGTGTCTCGCTGACCGAAGACGGTTCAGCCACTTCGCTGCTGCTGCCGGGTAAGGATGTTGTGACTGGCACGTCACTCAGTCTGGCGGCGACGGTCATGGCGCAGCCCTTGCAGCACGGCAAAACCTATGCGTGGTCAGTGGTCGCGCTGGATGCCGCGCTTAACGAAAGCGATTCCAGCCCTGTCTGGAAGTTCAGCGTCAATCTGATGAACGCCCCGGCAGATGGCATAGCCGTCGTCGCGCCGGTTGCGGCGCGCCCGACCTTCACCTGGTATCCGGCGGGCTTTGTGGGCGTGCAGTACGTGCTGGAAGTGGACGACGAGAATACCTTCGCCGATCCACTGCGCTACCAGTCGCCACTACTGACCACCACCAGCCACCCGCTCCCAGTTGGCGCGGAGCTACCTACGGGCGCTACCTACTTCTGGCGGGTGCGCGTGCTGAACCACGCCCTCCCTGTGCCGGCGGCTGTACCGGTGCGCTCGTTCGTGGTCACGCCGGCGGCATCACCCCCCGTCACCCTGCTCACGCCGACCAACGCCAGTGTCGTGAAGGATGACCCGGTGATCTTCACCTGGCGCGCCGTAGCAGCGACCGCCCCGAACCAACCCTACACCTATCAGATTCAGATCGCCAAGAATCGCACCTTTGCGACGGATATTGTTGACGACCAGACCACCGCCGCCGGTGTCACGACCGCGAATAACGCGCTGCCGGAAGAAGGTGTTTACTTCTGGCGCGTGCGCGCACTGAACAACGTGGGCGCCCCCGGCGCATGGAGCGCCGTCTGGAGCCTGACGGTTGACCGGACGGCTCTGGCCGCCCCGTTCCTCAAAGCGCCGCTGGATGGCAGTACCACCAATCTGGTTCGACCCACGCTTTCCTGGAATGCGGTTACCGGCGCGGTGGCCTACTATGTCACCCTGACGGAAGACGGCAACCCAACACCGCTGTTCGTTGATCGTAAGGTGACTGGCACATCGCTGGCGCTGACCGCCGCCGTTCTGCCCACGCCGCTCAAACATGGCGCGGTCTATGAATGGTGGGTGAAATCGGAAGACAAGGCCCTGAACGTCAGCGGTAACAGTCAGATGTGGGCATTTATCGTCAACCTGATGAAAACGCCGGCCAACGGCGCGGGTATCCGCACCGTGCTGCCCGCGCGTCCGGTGTTCACCTGGGCGACCGCGGGACTGCCGGTGACGCCGCCGGTAGTTTACAAACTGACGGTGGGTAAGGATCACCTCTTTGCGGTCTCAAAGGAGTACACTACCTCGGCGATGACCTTCACGCCGCCGCTGGGTGAGACCTTCTTCAACACCCCCGGCACTTACTACTGGAAGCTGCAAGTTAACGGCGAACCGGCTAACCCGCCGGTGTGGACATTCGTGCTATCCACCACTCTGCCCGCCGCGCCGACGCTGGTCAGCCCGGCCACGAACACATCCTTCAACGTCCTGCCGACTCTGAAATGGAATTCACCGGCAGGTGGCCCTTTCAGCTATGAAATACAGGTGGCGACCAACAATACCTTCACCTCGCTGATCGCCGGCGCGCCATTTGTAGTGCCCGTTAACACGACCAGCTTCGACGCTCTGCCGGCGCTGGACGACGGCACCTACTGGTGGCGAGTGCGCGCGCTGAACGCCGATCTGGCGCCCGGCCCGTGGAGCGCAAGCCGCAGCTTCATCTACGATACGGACGCACCGACCAACGTGCCGGTGCTGCTCACCCCGGCCAACGGCGCCATTTTCACCGGGCCGCTGCCGCGCTTCACCTGGCGCGCGGTATCTGGCTTCACTCGCTACGAAATCCAGCTCATCACGACCGGC
>JARKOK010000005.1 GCA_029975765.1 Aggregatilineales bacterium | reverse complement strand
GCCAGATACGTCAGTTCCACCATCTGCTCGCCGCCGGCGCTCTGCACCAGCCAGCGCAGCGTAGGCCGGGTGATGAGGCCGTCCGGCAGCGCCGGAAAGCGCACGTCACGCGCCTGGCTGAGACTGACGACCACCACCTGCCCGTCGTCCTGCCGCAGGATGATTTCACCGTTGCGCCCGCTCAACAACTGGCCGGCGTACACCGTGCCGTCGTCTGCCGTCACCTGAATCTGCTCGTCCAGATACCGCTGGAGCAGCGCCTCGCTGCCGACCAGATCGTAGACGTAGTTCTGTTCCAGCACGACGGTGCCGCTGGGGTCGGTCAGCGACTTGAAGCTGACGGATGTTGCATCAATCGTGGCCGCCACGTCGGTAAAATCCAGCGCCGCCGTACCATTTTGCAGCTCAAACAACCGGCGATCCTGCACCAGCGCCGTGCCCTGATTGTAGATCGTCAGGCTCACGCCTTCGGTGGGGGCGGCATCCTGCGCGCCCACCGCTGACGCCAGCAGCAGCAGGACGGCAGCTGTCGCCAGTAATGAAACGAGTTTACGAGTCATAAATCATGCTCCTCTGAGTCTTTGAGACTGGGTGTTACGCTTTTACAGTTTTACTTCCACCATCACGCCGTTCACGTTGATCTGGTACGTCCCGCTTTCAAAACCGCCTTCCAGCCGGATCGTCCCGGTATACGGCACAAGCTGCATGGTGCAGAACACGTCCGGCGGCAGTTCGCGATAAATGTCAACGTAGACGGTGCTGCCATCACGGAACTGCTCGACGATAACCGGCAGGTCGCAGCCATCCGGCTGGTAACCGCTGACGTTTAACGTGATCTGGTAGGGGTACGATTCGAGAATGAGCGTTTCAACCTGTTCGATCACCGTCGGGCTGCGGTTGGCCGCGCCGCCGCCCTGACCAGGCTCAACGGCAAGCGTGCCGCCTTCCGGCATACGCACGACGCTCATCGTGCCAAAAAACAGCAGAAACAGGATGACCAGAAGCCGCACAAAAATATCAATCGGATTCAGCGGGTCAATCATACAGCTCCTTTCGCTTAAGCGTACTCTAGCTGTATTCCTTAGACGCCGCCAGTGGACAATTGGTTCCC
>JARKOK010000004.1 GCA_029975765.1 Aggregatilineales bacterium | reverse complement strand
ATCACGTCCGGCTCGACGGCAATCGCGCGGGCGATGCACAACCGCTGCTGCTGCCCGCCGGACAGCGCCAGGCCGGACTTATTCAGATCGTTTTTCACCTCGTCCCACAGCGCGGCCTGTTTCAGGCTGGCTTCCACGATCTGTTTGAGCGTGTTTTTGTCGCGCACACCCAGCAGGCGCGGACCGTAAGCCACATTCTCGAAGATGCTCTTGGGGAAGGGATTCGGCTTCTGGAACACCATGCCGATGCGGCGGCGCACTTCCACCGGGTCAACCGATGGCTCGTACAGGTTCTGGTTGTGATAGATGATCTGCCCTTCCACCCGCGCGCCGGGAATGAGGTCGTTCATGCGGTTGATGGCGCGCAGCACCGTGCTTTTGCCGCAGCCCGACGGGCCGATGAAGGCCGTGATTTTGTTGGCGTCAATCGGGATGCTCACATCATTGACGGCGCGGTAATCCCCGTAATAAACGCTGACGTTCTGAATATCCACTGCGCGGCTGTTGTAACCGTTCATGCTTAAACCTGGAGTCTCCTGCGGGCCTGATTACGAAGGACAAAAGCAAAGGCGTTGATGGCGATCAGCACCACCAGCAAAACGATGATTGAAGCGGCGGCCAGTTCGCGGAAACCGGCCTGCGGGCGCGATGTCCAGTTGTAAATCTGGATGGGCAGCGCCGTAAAGCGCGAAAACAGCGTCGGGTCCTGCACGATATAGGTGGACGCGCCCACGACCACCAGCGGCGCGGTTTCACCCACCGCCCGCGACAGTGACAGAATGATGCCGGTGAGGATGCCCGGCAGCGCCGACGGCAGAATCGAGCGCCAGATGGTCTGCCATTTGGTTGCGCCGAGGCCGAAGCTGGCCTCGCGGTACGACATCGGTACGGCGCGGATAGCTTCCTGCGCGTTGATGATGATGACCGGCAACACCAGCAGCGCCAGCGTCAGCCCGGCGGTGATAATGTTGCGCCCGGTGCCATCGGTTACGCCGAACGCCTGCCCGCTGGTCAGGCCGAGGCCGCCGGTGGCCGGGTCGCCCATAAAGCGCACCAGCAGTTGCAGGCCGAGCAGACCGTAGATGATGGACGGCACGCCGGCCAGATTACGGATATTGGTTTCGATGATGCGGTTGTACCACTTGTTCGGGTCGGCGTATTCTTCCAGATAGATGGCCGCCGCGATGCCAACCGGGAAGGCCGTCAGCACGACGATCACCAGCAGGTACAGCGTGCCGATGAGCGCCGTGCGAATGCCGGATACCAGCGGATTGCTGTCCATCACCTGCGTCAGCATCTCCAGCCGCAGCCAGGATTTAAAGCGCAGTTCCGGGCGGGTGATCTCATCCGGGTATAGTTCGACCAGCCGCTGCTCGATCTCGGTGCGGTGCAGCAGCCCTTCAAACAGCGGCCAGCTTTCACTGACGGTCGGCTGGAGGATGGCTGTTTCGATTAAACTGAGCAGCCCTTCCGGCGATAGATTATCTGCCAGAATTTGCCCCAGCACCGCCGGGCGTATATCGGTCGGAATGTCCTTCGGCGCCAGATCGGCATAGTCGGCATCCAGCGTTTTGCCCGGCAGCGACTGGCTTAAGGGCACAGCCGCGAACGTTTTTAAGTCCATGCCGGCGACGTTTTCCGCCAGCAGCTTGGGGAGCTGGCCGGGGGCGCGCTGCACCAGCACGTCCACCAGTTCGGCTTCGGTCAGTTCGGCCAGCGGGCGGTCGGACAGGGTTTCCGGCTCGACCTTGTACACCAGCGTCACATAACCAAACGCCTCGTTGACGATGGTCAGCCCCAGCAGCACCAGCGCCAGAATGGCGACGCCAAACGACGCGGCATACAGCCGCCGCATGGTGACGCCGCGCTGCTGGCGGGCTTTAAGCTGGCTGCGAAACACGCCTTCATCAATGTTCGTCATTTACTCGTACATCTCCCGGAAACGCCGTGTGATAATCGTGCTGATCTGCGTCAGGATGAAGGTAATCACAAACAGCGTCAGACCGATTGAAAATATGCTGTTGTAGTCTACGGACTGGTAGCTCAGGTCGCCGCCGCTGATGCGGGCGATATGGCCGGTCATCGTTTCCGCGCCGGTCGTAAAATTCGGAGGGAATGTCCAGTTTGGCCCTGCACCCGCCGCAATCGCCACGATCATCGTTTCGCCAATCGCGCGGGAGATGCCCAGGATGACGGCGGCCACAATGCCGGACAGCGCCGCCGGCAGCACCACTTTGGAGATCGTTTCCAGCCTGGTCGCGCCCAGCCCGTAAGACGCTTCACGCAGGCCGCGCGGCACGGCGCTCATCGCGTCCACACTCATCGAGGCAATCGTGGGGATGACCATGATGCCGACGACGATGCCCGCCGACAGCGTGTTGTAAATGTCCACCCCGAACAGGGGGCGCAGCACGCCGAGCGTGACAAATTGCAGGGCGAAGAAGCCGTAAACGACCGTTGGCACGCCGACCAGCACTTCCAGGATCGGGTTCAGGATGTTCCGCACACGGATCGAGGCGTATTCGCTGAGGTAAATGGCGGCGGCCAACCCGACCGGCAGCGCCACCAGGATCGCAACGAAGGTGGTCATCAGCGTGGCTTCAACCAGCGGCAGCACGCCGAAGTTGCCGGTCTGCGGCTGCCACAGCGTGCCGGTGAAATACGTCAGCAGATCGGGGTAACGCTCGACCTCCACCGCCGTTTCCGCCGTGTGATCGCGGGCGAGCGTGTTCTCGTAACCGCGTTCAACCGTCAGCGTATCGCCGTCAACGGCAGTCACGCGCAGGGTTTCGGTTTCCAGCTTGATCAGTGTCCCAGCCTCAAACTGCGCGCCGGCGCCGTCCGGCAGCGTGACCTGTGTCGCTCCGGCAGACAGCGGCTCGGACAGCCGGATTGGGGTTTCGCTCAGGGCCAGCACCGGCGTGCCGGGTTCGTACACGGCGGGCTGCGTGTCCTGATAACCGCGCTCCACCACCACCGAACGCTCACGCCGTTCGACGACGCGCATGATCTCGTCGCCAATCTGGATCAGCGACTCCGCCGCGAAGGGCACACGCTGGCCGTCGGCGATGTCCAGCAGCAGGATCGTTGTCGAGGTGGTAACCGCGCCTTCCGTATCCGTCCGCAGTGTAATCGAGGCCGCGCCGGGGCTGGCGACCAGCATCCGCGAATACACCCACGCGCGCGACTGGAAGAAGGCGACGGCTTCTGTTCCCAGGAAGATGACGATAAAGGCGGTCGTGAAAATGGAGAGGATGCCAGCGCCAAACAGCAGCGCCGCGATGCCGCGTTCCCCCAGGCGGGGCCGCCGGTTGATGTTCGTGCGGTCGGCATTTCGACCCAACGCCTGAGTCAGCAGCCGGCTGCGTTCGGCACTGTAAGAACTCGATTCCATCACCTGAACCATAGCACCCCTTGGGCTAATTGCTTAAGCCAGGGTCATCATAGCAGCAGGGTTTTAAGGCGGTGTTAAGATTAGATGGCAAAAAAGCTAAAAACAAAATGGGGCGTACCTTCAGCACGCCCCACACCGAAACCGGATAACCGGGCAGGTTACTGCGCTGCCAGCAGGTTCAGCTTCGCCAGATTCAGCGCGACGGCGCTGGCCGGGAAGTACCCAACGTTGTTGGCTTCTTCGGTAGCGTTGGTCAGGTAGAAGCTGATGAACGACCCAACCTGCGGCTTCGCGGCGATGATGCCGGCGTCCGAGTAGATGAACAGCGGGCGCGCCAGCTTGTACGTGCCGGACTCGACCGTTTCGAAGTTCGGGGTCACGCCGTTGATGGCAACCGCGCGCAGTTTGTCGCCTTCCGCCTGATAGTAGGCGTAGCCGAAGAAACCGACCGCATACGGGCTGCTTTCCACACCCTGCACCAGCACGTTGTCGTCCTCGCTCAGTTGCAGATTGCTGGCGGCCAGGATAGGCGCCCGGTCTTTATTGAACACGGCTTCCACGAAGTAATCAAATGTGCCGCTGTCCGTACCGGGGATGAAGCGACGGATGGTTTCATTCGGCCACTCGGCGCGCACGTCGGCCCACGTCTGCGCGGTGCTGAAGATGGCCGCGAGTTCCTCAACCGTCACATCCCGCACGAAGTCGTTGGCGCTGTTGACCACGACGGCCAGGCCGTCCGTACCCACGCGGAATTCAATTGGCGTGCGGGCGGGGTTGAGCGCGGCGCAGGCGTCCTTTTCTTCCTGCTTGATGGCGCGGCTGGCGTTCGAAATATCGGTTTCGCCGTTCACGCAGAAGCGTTCAAACCCGGCGCCTGTGCCGATGCTGTCCACCGTGATCGTGCCGGTGTAACCCTCGGCACCAAAACGGGCGGCCATCGCCTCGCTCAGCGGGAAAACGGTTGAGCTGCCGGCGGTCACGATGTCCCCTTCAACCACCAGCGGGTCAACGGCGGGCAGTTCAATGTCGGGCAGGATAACCGCATCAATGGCATGGATCACGCCGTTGCTGGCTTCGATGTCCGCCGTCACAACGGCGGCGTTTTCGACCCGCACGCCGGCATCGCTGACCGTCAGGCTGATCGCATCACCTTCGACCGAGGCCACATCACCGCTGGTCACGTCCGCCGACATCACCTTACCGGCGACCACATGGTAGGTCAGGATGCTGGTCAGCGTGTCCTTACCGGCTTCCGAGGTCAGATAGTCCACCACCGGGGCAGGCAGCGCCGCGAACGCGGCATTGGTCGGGGCAAATACCGTGAACGGACCATCACTCTTGAGGGTATCCACGAGGCCGGCAGCCTCGACCAGTGCCACCAGCGTGGAGAAATCCGCGTTACCGGCGGCCACATCCACAATCGTCTGATCCTGCGCCGCCACACCGGCGACCGGCACAACCAGCAGCAGCACGGCGAGCAAAAGTACCAAGCGTTTCATACGGCTGTTCTCTCCTGAATAGCTTTCATTTTTACGAAATGCTCATTGCATTTCGGGGGCATGATAACGACGGTGGTTTAACAATCGGGATGCTGGAGGTTATGGAAACGCACCAGTTCGATTAATGGTACGCAAAACCGGTATTAAGAATGTTAAGCGGTATGGCATTAGTTTGGGACTAAAACCCTATGGGGAAAGGGGCGGCAGGTATCCGATAATGACAGATGATAATGCGCTATTATTTATCTCTATCCTCTATCATTGGATGATCCCAAACGGGCGGCGCGCGTTATTAACAGGTAACACAGCATGAGCACTTCACAGGTTACAATGGATGCGAAATTCTGGAAGGCGTCACTGATGATCGGCACGCTGGCCTTTGCCGGGGCGCTGCTGTTTGCCGGGGTGCGGCTGCTGGAACAGGCTGATATGCTGGGTGGGCTGCCGGAGGCGCAGTCGCTGGCGGCACTCCAGCAGAACAATGCCGCCGTCATCGCGCTGGTGCTGGCGGCGCTGTTACTGGTGGTTTCCGCCGGGGTGACGGTGATGGCGCTGCGCCGGCTGCGCGCCGCGCAGGCCGAGCAGACGCAGGCTGAAATCCAGCGGCAGATCACCGACGCCACCGCCCGCATGAGCAGCGAAGTCTCCCGCCTGAAAGCGATCCTGGATGGGATGCAGGATGGCATCCTGTATACGGAAGACAACCGCATCCGGTATGCCAACCGGGTCGTGACGCAGATGGTCGGTTACGACGGCAGCGAATCGGAAGCCGATACAACCAACCGGCTGGCCGGCCTGTACCAGTCGCTGTCCTCGCTGATCGGGCAGAATGGCAGAAGTCAGGGAGTTTTTACCATTCGCCGCAAAGACGGCAGCGAGTTTGACGCGCGGGTGACGCACCTGCATCTGGACGGCGCGGGTGTGGTCACGATCATCCAGGACAACAGCCCGGAGAAGGCGCTGCAATCGCAAAAGCTGCGCTTTGTTTCCAACGCCTCGCACGAACTCCGAACGCCGATTGCCAACCTGAAAACCCGGCTGTACCTGCTGCGCCGCCAGCCGGAAAAAATGAGCGAGCATCTGGATGTGATGGAGCAGGTGATCGCCAAGATGCAGCAGTTGATCGAAGAAATGTTTGACTTCAGCGAAATGGAACGCGGCGTGATGCTGCTGGAACGGGAAGACGTGGCGCTGCAAGAGCTGGTGACGGAAGTGATCCAGAATTATCAGGCCAAAGCCGAACGCCGGTCGCTGACGCTGGAATGTGATCTCGCGCCTGAACCGCTGACCGTGTTCGTTGACCGCAAACGTTTCATCCAGGTGATCGCGAATCTGGTATCCAGCGCCATGAGCCATACGCGCGAAGGTGGTCATATTCACGTCACCGTCACGCCGGACGCGGCCAAACCGGAGGCGATCATCCAGGTGCGCGATAACGGCGTGGGCATCGCGCCGGACCTGCTGGAGCAGGTGTTCCAGCCGTTTTCGCTGGCAAAACACGGCGATCTGGGCGGCACGGCGCTGGGGCTGACGCTGTCGAAGGAAATGGTCGAACTGCACGGCGGCACCATCCGGGCGACCAGCGAAGCCGGCAAGGGGACGGCCTTCACGGTGCGCCTGCCGCTGGCGACGTAGTACACCGACAAGATTAATCTGATGGGTCGTAGGAGCGGGCCGATGTGGCCGCCCGCAGGCGCTCCCCTACCTCACGTTTTCATCGTTACGCGCAAAATAGGGTACACTCACGGCAGGTAATCATCTACCGGAGGTGAACCCATGCCCCGTACCCTTACGATTGCTCCCATTCAGATGGATGCCGCCCCCGCGCCGGTCGCCGCGCGGCTGGAACGCGCCGCCGGCCTGATCGCGGAGGCGGTCACGGCGGGCGCGCAGCTGGTCGTGCTGCCGGAGGTGTTCAATACCGGCTACCACTACAGCGATGCCAATTACGCGCTGGCCGAACCGCTCGACGGCCCGACCGTAAACTGGATGCAGGCGCAGGCCGCGCAGCACCGGATTCATCTGGTGGGGTCGCTGCTGCTGCTGGACGAGGACGAAATCTACAACGCGGCGCTGCTGGTCGCGCCCGATGGCCGGACGTGGCGTTATGACAAGCAATACCCCTGGCTGTGGGAACGCGCCTATTTCCGTAACGGGGAGCGCATCACGATTGCCGATACGGACTTCGGGCGCGTGGGACTGATGATCTGCCATGATTACAACCATCCTGATCTGTGGGAACGGTATGCCGGGCAGGTGGATATGATGGTGCTGACAAGCTGCCCGCCCCGGATTCTCGCGGGTGATCTGGTCTTCCCGGATGGTGAGCGCCTGCCGATGAGCGCCATGACCGGCGGCCTGAATCTGTTATACGCGCCGGATACCACCCCCTTCGGCGAAGACCTGAACCAGCACGCCGCCTGGATGCGCGTGCCGCTGGTGCAGTCGGTTGGCGGCGGCACATTTCGTTCGACCGTGCCGCAGGCGCGCCTCTTTCTGTCCATGTTCCTGGGGCTGCGGCCTGACCTGTGGGAGCGCGTCGCGCAGGCGGACGACGTGGTGCTGGAAACCGACTTCGACCGGGAAACGAAGGTCGTGAACGCGGCAGGTGAAGTCATCGCCCGTGTGGAGCAACCCGGCGACGGCTTCACCGTAGCGACGGTGACGCTGCCGGACGACCGCCCCGCGCCGGGTTACGACCAGCCCAAGATCAACATGACGCCGCTGGGTTTGCTGCTGTCGGATGTGATCGGCCCGGCGCTGGTGACGCCGGTTTACCGCGCCGGCGCGCGGCGGCAGTGGGGCGCGCGTATGGCTCCATTCGACCCCCGCACCCGCCAGTGGTTGATGGTCGCGCTGGTCGCGGCGCTGGTGGGCTGGCTCATCGGGCGCAGTAAAAGATAGTGATGCGAGGGAGTCATGAGCGACTACAGCGCGTTAGGCAAACCGGTCACCAGATTTGAGCGCCTCGACCCGATTCAGACGGCCTGCCAGTACATCGAATACCACAGCGACCAGTTGATTTCGGCCTGTCCCGTTACAGGGCAGCCGGATTTTTACGAGGCGCTGATTCAACTGGAGGCGGACGGCGTGGCGATTGAAACCAAAACGCTCAAGCTGTATCTGGAAACATACCAGCAGCAGGCCATCTTCTGCGAGGATTTGGCCGTAAAAATCTGCGCGGACATTGTCGCGGCCTGCCAGCCGTTTAAGTGTACGGTGACGCTGGTGCAGCGGCGGCGCGGCGGCATCCAGATCACCGCGCGGCACGCGATCAGCCGGGGCGAATAGAGCCGGGGCGCGCGCTCACCGCCTGCCGGTCAGCAGCCACCACACACGATCATACGAGGCGGCGTAGTGTAACAGGACGACCACCCCGAACACCACCGCCGCCTGCGTCTGATTGGCGGCGGCCAGCGCCACCACCCCCGCGCCAAACAGCGCCGCCTCCAGCAGCAGCCGCAGCCAGCCCGGCACAGCCACCGGCGCCTCTTTTGGATCGCCCGGCACGCGGAATGTACCCCACAGCGCGGCGGCGATCAGGGGCAGGCCAACCGCCAGCAGCACTTGCAGCAGTCCTTCATGCTGCGTCCAGCCCCAGTAAGCCAGCGCCGCCAGGATACCCAGTTCCAGCAGAAATCGCAGTAACAGATTCAATGGATTTTGACTCATCCGAGCTATCCTCTTATCGTTGATACAGACGACTGCTCCCGAAGATACCGCTACCGATTGGAAATCACTATGTCCACTTCAACCGAACGAACCGGCCTGCGCGCCCTGCCCCGGAATGTGTGGGTCGTCACGGCCACCAGCTTTCTGACCGACATTTCCAGCGAGATGGTTTTTAACCTGCTGCCGCTGTTCCTGGCGAATGTGCTGGGTGTGAAAACCAACGTCATCGGCCTGATCGAAGGCCTGGCAGAAACAACGGCCAGCCTGCTTAAAGTGTTCTCCGGCTGGCTGTCCGACCGGCTGCGGCAGCGCAAAAACCTGACGGTGCTGGGTTACGGCCTGTCCACGCTGATGAAGCCGCTGCTGTACTTAGTCACCAGTTGGCCGGGGGTGCTGGTGGTGCGTTTTGCCGACCGGGTGGGCAAGGGCATCCGCACCGCCCCACGTGACGCGCTGATCGCGGACAGCATCGAGCCGCGCCATCGCGGGCTGGCGTTCGGCCTGCACCGCGCCGGTGACACGCTGGGCGCGATGGTTGGCCTCATCATCGCGCTGCTGGTGGTGCTGGGCACGCAGTCCGGCGCGGTCACGCTCTCGCGGGAGGTGTTTCAGACCCTCGTGCTGATCAGCATCATACCGGCGGGGCTGGCCGTGCTGGTGCTGGCGCTCGGCGCGCGGGATGTGCCTGTGACGACGACCGCCGCCCGCCCGCCGGAACTCAGCCTGCGCGGGATGCCGCCGGCCTTCCGGCGCTTCCTGCTGATCGTGGCGCTGTTCACGCTGGGCAATTCCGCCGATGCGTTCCTCATCCTGCGGGCGCAGGAACGCGGCCTGAGCGTAGCCGGGGTGCTGGGGATGCTGGTGACGTTCAATCTGGTCTACGCGCTGATCTCCGGCCCGGCGGGCGCGCTGTCCGACCGGGTGGGGCGGCGGCGGCTGATCCTGATCGGCTGGACGGTCTACGGCCTGATCTACCTGGGCTTTGCGCTGATGACCGAAGCGTGGCAGGCGTGGGCGCTGTACGCGCTGTACGGCCTGTATTACGGCACTTTTGAGGGCGCAGCCAAAGCCTATGTTGCCGATCTCGTCCCGGCGGAACAGCGCGGCACGGCTTACGGCGTGTACAACGCGGCGGTCGGGCTGATGGCGCTGCCCGCCAGTGTGATCGCCGGGGTGCTGTGGCAGGGCGTGGGCGGCTGGACCGGGTTCGGGGCGGGCGCGCCGTTTGTGTTCGGCGCGGCGCTGGCGCTGGTGGCGCTGGCGCTGCTGGCCGCCCGCCGCTGATTTTCCGTTACAATAGAAGCTGAGGTGAGATGAGGAGCGCAGATAATGGCAACGCTGGTGATACCAACCGACGCCCCGAAAGTGAGAGGGCCGCTGCAAGGCCAGTGGACGCGCGCGGACTGGGAAGCACTGCCGGATGATGGCAACCGCTACGAAATTATTGAAGGAGTGCTGTATATGTCCACCGCGCCAAGTTACTTCCATCAGTGGATTATCAAACGGCTGTATCGGCTGGTGGGTATACCAGCAGAGGAACAGAGCTTAGCCTATGTGGACTTCGCGCCGATTGGTGTGTTCATGCCGGACTGCGAACCGGTGCAGCCTGATCTGGTGGTCGTGCTGGCGCATCGGTCTCATATCATCCGTGACAGGCGCATCTACGGCGTGCCGGATTTGATCGTGGAAGTGCTGTCACCCGGCAGCCGGGATTACGACGAGGAAGTGAAGCTGAAAGCCTACGCGGCGGCGGGTGTGCCGGAATATGCGGTGATTGACCCGGCAGACCGGCAGCTCCGGCTGCGGATGCTGGACACACCGGGCGAGTATGCCGCGCCGCGTATCTTCACCGAGGCAGACAGCCTGGCGTTCGCCTGCCTGCCGGCCATCCTGTTCCGCGTGGGTGATCTGTTCGCCGGCGCGCCCGATACCACGCTGTAGACGAAACCTGTTCGACAGGCAAAGGATTTAATCGTATGCTTGATCGTGCGATGATTTTTGGACTGGCGGCGTCGGTCGCGGCGCTGCTGTTTATCCTGGAACTGGTGCGCCGCCGCCGCCTGCGCGAGGAATATTCGCTGCTGTGGCTGGCAACCGCGCTGGCGCTGATCGTGCTCAGCCTGTCGCGCCCGCTGCTGGACGCGCTGGCGTCGCTGGTGGGCATCTTCTACCCGCCAAGCGCGCTGTTTCTGGTGGCGATGATGTTTGTCCTGTTCATCCTGCTGCACTTTTCAACCGTGCTGACGCGGCTGGCGCAGGAAAACAAGGAAACCGCGCAGCAGATCGCGCTGCTGCGCTGGCAGTTGGAACAGGCCCAGCAGGCGTTAGCGGCGCGCCAGCACGCCGAGAAACACCAGCACGACGAGGATGGTCGCGTAGACGGACACGATCCAGTAACGCCGGGCTAACGGGTTGGTATCCACCCCCAGCAGTTCACCCGGATGATCGGGATGCGCTTGCAGCGTCAGGATCGGGCTGATGAACCACGCCAGAATCAAGCCCCCGGCCAGCCCGCCGAGGTGCGCCCAGTTGTCAATCCGCATGGCGCTGCCCTGAAGCGTGGACAGCAGGCCAAAAGCCAGATTAATCACGCCGAACCACAGCAGGCTTTGCCGCCGCGCGCGCCCGGCTTCACCCATCAGTTTGCGGTGATGGTACAGGTACACGAACTCCGCGCCCAGGATGGCGAACACCGCGCCCGACGCCCCCACCGAATAGCTGTTGAAACTGCCCAGCAGCATACTCAGGATAGACCCCGCCAGCCCACCCAGCAGGTAGACGATCACAAAGCGCGTATGGCCGAATAAGCGTTCCAGCGAGGTGCCGACCGCGTACAGGATATACATATTAAAGAAGAG
>JARKOK010000586.1 GCA_029975765.1 Aggregatilineales bacterium | reverse complement strand
AGGAACCGGACAGAACCGGAATATGAGGTGCCTGCCGACCAGGCCGAAGGTGAACGCGACCGCAATACGGCCACAAAAGTTGGACGAACACCCGGCCAGGCGGAAGGTGAGCGCGACCCGGCCAAAACCGATCTCGACCGCAAGCCTTATCGAAAGCAATCGTAAAGCCTCTGTTTATCCCTCGCACATTTGAAGCAGTGCCGGCGATAGGCGGTAACCGCCTGTCGCCGATGCCTGGAAGACTGAAATATACCCCTGCCTGACAGGAATCGAAGTCTCACCTGACTTTGACTCGATACTGAAAAGACATCTGCAAGCCGATCATACCGAACACGCCGCATGTATCCGCCGGACCGATTCAGATGGCAAGCATAGAGGCTCTTACTTTGTTCTATGGTTGATCTGCTTAAAATAGCGGCTATGACGTTAAACAGCGAAAGGTTTCCCACAACATACGGGTGTGCCGTATTTTATGCAGCAGCCCGGCAGAAGATTACCGGACAGGCTTACGCCAGATAACAGGAAAGCTTTTTATGATCCAGACTTCCGAGGACGCAATCCGCGTCATCATTGCAGATGATCATGACCTGCTGCGTTATGGGTTAGCCACGTTTTTTGAAACGTGCGACGATTTGCATCTGGTCGGGGAAGCCCGCACCGGCCTGGAGGCAGTCGAACTGTGCGACCGGTTGAAACCGGATGTCGTGTTAATGGATCTGGTGATGCCCGAAATGGATGGCGAGGCGGCCACGCGAATCATTCGAGATAAACACCCGGATACCCAGGTTATTATCCTCACCAGTTTTGAAGATGAAGAACGGGTTTACGCCTCCATTCAGGCCGGAGCAATCAGCTACCTGTTAAAGAATCTTTCGATAGAAGCGGTCGCAGCGGCAGTGCGAGCCGCCCATGCCGGTAAATCCACGCTGTCACAGGAGGCGACACAGGCGCTGATCAATATTAACCACCGGCCTTCCCCGCCTGATTATCAGCTTACCTCTCGTGAATACGAAGTACTGTGTCTGATGGTCGAAGGCCTGAGCAATCTCGAAATCGGCCAGCGCATGTATATCAGCACCTCGACGGTCAAGAAACATATTGGCAATATCCTCGCCAAGCTGAATACCTCCAGCCGGACTGAGGCCGCCGTGATTGCGGTTCGTGATGGACTGGTCAAAACCTGATTCAGACCGGACAACCTGACGCTCCAATACGCCGTTACCTGCTCCGCTCTCGCCGACTATTTTTGAAGACCACAGGCTGTCGCTTACGACAGGCGGCACACGGTATACTTATCCCTGTGTGGTTACAGAATATAGGGTGGACATGTCGCAATTCTCGGCGGCGCTGCGTGTGCTTAAGCGCACCCTCATGGATTGGTGGTACGATGGGATCAGCCTGGCACTGATTAATGTGATCTGGGTACTGGCGGCTCTGACGATCATTCTGGCACCGCCCGCCACGCTGGCAGTATTTTTCGCGGCCAATCAGATGGCGCAGGGACGTGGCTTCCGCTTCAGCGATTTTGTAGAAGGTTTCCGCCGTTACTTTCTGCTCAGTTACGGTTGGGGTCTGCTGAATGTAGGCGCTGGTATTCTGATCGTAAGCAGCCTCCTCTTTTACGGCCAGTTAGCCTCGGAATGGGGGCTGTTTCTGTTTACGGTCGTCCTCTTTGTCACGGTCTGGTGGCTGGTCGTGCAGTTTTACACGCTGCCTTACCTCATCGAGCAGGAGCGTAAAAACATTCTGATCGCCCTGCGAAATGGCCTGTTCACGGCCTTTGCCAGTCCTCTGTATACGCTGGTGCTGGGGGCTTTTGTCGTCCTCATCCTGGGACTCAGCATCGCGCTGGTAATACCAATTTTCCTGGGTGTGCCGTGTCTGATCGCCGTGCTTGCGAATCGTGCCGTGCGTGAACGGCTAATCGCGTTTGGCCTGCGTCCATCGTCCCATGACTCAGATTAGCCAGCCCTCTATTGGCGCTAACTCCGTCCACTCGCTAACCTACCCGCTCAGTACCGTCCGCCGCAGTTCATCCAGTGCTTGCAGCGTCAGCAGATTCCGCAGCGTGCCACCGTATTCCTGCTCCGCGCCATCAAACGAACAGAACTCACCGATCTTCGCCTTCAGGTGCGTCCGATCTGGCCCGATGCCATAATCAGGAAGCGACTGTACCGCCGCCCACAGATTAATCACCGGCACACCATACTGCTCGGCCATATCCAGCATATGATTGTTGATGTGTATTGAATCGGCAAAACTTAACCTTTCCTGGTCAGGCAGCACAATAATCGTCGTCAGCACCGGAATAACGCCCTGTTCCAGCGAAAGTTGAATAACGCCTTCAATATTCCTGCGAAACGCTTCCGCATGTTGGTAGCGCACGTCCATCAGACCCAGCATCATCACCGCCACACTGGGTTTAATCAGGCGATACTCGCAGGCCAGCGGTCCTTCTTTCGGTTCACAGCCTTTTCCAGCCCAGAAAGGATCGAGCGCGGCGGCGCTGCTTAATCCTTCAATGGCTGCCACGCTCTGACGTACAAATGAGTTTGCTTCGCCGGCAATAGGCGATACAGAGAAAAAGTCTATCGTCGCCTGCAACTCAGCGTATGGGCCAAGTTCACAAAAGTTACCTTTCATACCCATCGGCTGTAAAAAATCACCGTTGGTGGTGTTGCTATCACCCACTTTGGTAAATACATTGGCGCGGTTGCCCAGTCTTTGCCCTAGCTGGAAAGTATCCCGCACCGCCAATGTATCGAAGTTGTACAGCACCGGAACGGACGCCAGCCGCTCGATCATCGCTATGATTTCAGGGTCACTGGACAGCGGTGTAGGGGTTGGCTGCGCGGCAGCCGCCCCAATCAGGGTGACGAACAGGCCTATCAGAAATATCAGTCGGGTCATCATTGATCGTCCATTGCCAAGTTTACGAACCGCCAAAATTGTACGCGATACCGGCCAGCTTTGCACCGGGTTCTCAGTACTGGCTTCAGCTTTCCAACAACCGGTACTCTACTTACCAGGCGAAGGATTGTATACTTATTTTGTCAAAGCCTCATTCAATCTCTTATTTTTCATCAGCGGCCAGAAAGCCGCTAAAAGGTGTACCGTGCAGCTTACGCAGAACGGCAGTTCATACCAGCTTGTCACACAGTCTTATACCCTTACCAGCGCCCCCGACCGGCCTTACCTGTATCTTGATGATGCTCGTGACCGCCGGTTGGCTGAACTGTGTGTCACCTCCAGCATCCACCCGGCACATCGCCGTGATGATACCATTCGTATCTCTGGCTGGCAGATACAGGATCAACCTGGTGAAATCGTCCTGTCCCTTCAGGCTGATAGTTCATGCTGGACATCCAAGACCTACCGCTTTCGCTGCCAAGAAACCAGCTTTCAGTATGAAATGGAAGTCGAAGGCCAGGGCGAACTGTTCGAAGTGAATTATTTCGGCGGCTACTACTCCGCTACACCGCGCTGGGGGTCAGGTTTTTTCTGGTCAGGGCATCATTTCGAGCAGGGATTTAATCCTGAACCGGTTATTGCTGAAAACTATTATTTCCCACCTGAAGGCGGCTCGATGATTGATCTGTCCGGCGTACCCGTACCGGGAAAAACCGGTTGGTTTTTTACGCCGCCGCCCTTCTGCTTCTCGGTTAGAATTCCTGACGGCTGGATGAGTCTGGGAATCGAAGCTGCTCCCGGCCAGAACCGGTTTACAGAATACACCTATCGCGGCCTGGAAACTGGTTTCTGCCTGCAACTATCGTATGAAGGCCGGACAACCGTCAATGGCACATACACGCTGCCGGCGCTGGGTATTTACTTCGGGCAGGATGAATATGACACGCTTCAGCAGCATGTAGACGCGCTGAACCGGCATGGATGTGTGCCGCCATCCATCGAACGCACCAAGGCCGACTGGTGGCAGGAACCTATCTTTTCGGGCTGGGGTGTACAGTGTTATCAGTCCGCCGTTCGGGGTGGCCCGGCCCCCGGCTATGCGCGGCAGAGCATCTATGAAGACGCCTTAACTACGCTCGCCGAGCATGACATCCATCCGATCACCATTGTGATTGATGACAAATGGCAGACAGCCTACGGACTGAATGCGGTTGATTCCGACAAATGGCCGGATTTGCCCGGTTTTGTGCAGGCGCAGCATGAGGCTGGTCGCAAGGTACTGCTGTGGTTAAAAGCCTGGGACCCGGACGGGCTGCCATTATCGGAATGTGTGGTCAACGCCGGCAGCGTACCAGTAGGCTTTGATCCCACCAATCCCGCGTTTGAACGCCGCCTGCGTGAGCAGGTCGCCAACATGCTAAGCCCGCATGGTTATAATGCCGACGGCTTCAAGATTGATTTTACAGCGCGTATTCCCGTCGGGCCGCACCTGCGCACCTACGGTGATGCATGGGGACTGGAACTGATGCGCCTCTATCTCCATATTCTGTATGACGAGGCCAAACGCGCCAAGCCCGATGCTCTGATTATGACCCATACGCCCCATCCTTATCTGGCCGATGTGGTGGATATGATCCGGCTGAACGACATCAACATGGGAACCGATGTTAACCGGGCGATGCAGCACCGCGCCCGTGTCGCCCGTATCGCCTGCCCTCACGCGATCATTGACACCGACAACTGGCCGATTACCAACCGGGATGCCTGGCGCCGGTACGTACAGCTTCAGCCGGAGCTGGGGGTACCATCCCTGTATTATGCCAGCCATATTGATTCGACACAGGAGCCGCTGGAAGCCGAGGATTACCAGCTCATCCGCGAGACATGGGCACGCCACCGCCAGCAGCTTCGGGCAGCGCGCAAGGGCTAGGATAATCTCATGCGGCTTTCCCTGAACGGCAGCGATTGGCAGTTCAAAGACTACATCGGTGAGGACTGGCGCTGGCGCGACGCGCACCTGCCGGTTACACGCGACACCCGCCACTGGCACACAGCCACCGTACCCGGCAGCGTCCACCATGATCTGTTACAGCACGGTCTGATACCTGACGTGTATCGTGAACGAAATACTTTGCTGGCAGAATGGGTATCCGACCGAACCTGGCTGTACCGTAAAACATTCATCTTCGATGTGGAGCAGCAGGGACAGCGAGTGGAACTCGTGTTTGAAGGGGTAGATTACGAGGCCGAGTTTTTTCTTAACGGCGTATCGCTCGGCCATCACCGCAGCATGTACACCCCGGCCCGCTTTGATGTGAGCAGTATTCTGATTGGCGGCGGTGAGAATGTGCTGGCCGTCGTCCTTCAGCCTGCACCGTATGAGGAGCCGCAGGTCGGGCGCACCAGCCACGTTCGCACTCATAAAAGCCGGATGACCTACTGGTGGGATTTCTGCCCACGCCTGGTACAGCTTGGCATCTGGGACACTGCCTATCTGAATATTACCGGTGCGGCGCGGATTGAGGACGTTATGGTGCGCCCGCAGTTGAACGCCGAGTTCACCCAGGCCGCGCTGCCGGTCATCATGGAACTGTCATCAACTGAGGCCACCACCGTGACCGCCAAAATCACGATCACGCATAACGATAGCGTGATTACCGCGACCACTTCAGCGATTAATCTGCACGCGGGGTCAAATACAGCAGCAGTGGAACTCGCGCTCGAAAATCCGCGCCTGTGGTGGCCGAACGGTCACGGCGACCAGCCGCTTTATGAAGCCAGCGTACAGATCATCCTGGCGGACGGCAGGGTATCCGATCAGCGGCGTGTGCGCTTTGGCGTGCGCCAGCTCGACTTCGTACCCAACGAAACACCTGATGTCACCGCGCGCCCTTATACGCTCGTGGTGAACGGCCAGAAGATATACCTGAATGGCTGGAACTGGGTGCCGCTGGATGTGCTGTACGGTGTAGAGCGACCGGCTAAACTGCGCCATCTGCTCACGCTGGCACGGCGCGCCAATGTAAATCTGCTGCGCGTGTGGGGCGGCGGGCTGATCGAACGTGAAACCTTCTACGACCTGTGTGACGAGTTCGGCCTCCTCATCTGGCAGGAATTCATTCAATCCAGTTCCGGTATAGATAACGTGCCGCCAGAGTCGCCGGAGATGATCGCACTCATGGTGAACGAGGCGGAGCAGATCATCCCTCGCCGGCGCAACCATCCCGCGCTGGCGCTGTGGTGCGGTGGCAACGAACTTCAGATCGGGGTGGAACAACCCTGTGACGACCACCAGCCGCTGCTGGGAGCGCTGCGTGATGTGGTGCGGCGGCTCGACCCTGGCCGTTACTGGCTGCCTACGTCACCCACCGGACGCTGCTTCTCAAATTCGCTGGATAACATCCTCCATGACCCCACTGCCCTCCACGATGTACACGGCCCCTGGGAGTATCAAGGGCTGATACAGCAGTATACCCTGTACAATCACAGCACGTCGCTGCTTCACAGTGAATTCGGTGCGGAAGCGATCACTAACTTGCGTACCCTGCAAGCGGTAATGGACAATGCGAATCGCTGGCCGGTTACGCTGGATAATCCGACCTGGTTTCACCTGGGTGCGTGGTGGGTGAAAGAACACCAGTGGCGTGAAGCCCTGGGCGAAATACACGATCTGGAAACGCTTGTGCGCGGCACACAATACTTACAGGCGGAAGGTGTGCGCTATGCGGTTGAGGCCAATCGCCGCCGGATGTTTCAGAACAGCGGCACGCTGCCCTGGCAGTTTAACGAACCCTACCCGATGGCGGCCTGCACGTCAGCCGTAGACTATTATGCCCGCCCGAAACCACTCTACCATGCGGTCGCACGCGCTTACGAACCAATCCACCTGTCGGCGAAATTTGCAGCCCTGATCTGGACCGGCCAGGCCGCATTTGAGGCGGAAGTATGGCTGTCCAATGCCACGCCGCAGGTCCGAGAGGGACACATGGTCGCTCAACTGGTCAGCCTCGCCGGGGAGATTTACGCGCGTCATGAAGCCGAGGCAGCCATCGCAGGGCAGCGATCTGCCGCCGTCGCTCACTTCACGGTACCACTCGCAGATGTAGACGATGTATTCCTGCTGGATATGTCCCTCTTTACTAACGATAGATGTCTGTCACGTAACCAGTACCTGTTCACCCGTGCCGACACAGTCGCGCCCGCGCTGAACGCCGCGCCCACGACGCTGCATGTAGACACTATCCGCGCTGACGATGCCTGGCAGATACACATCACCAATACCGGCCAGCAGGCCGCGCTGTGGGTCTGGCTGGAAGATGACCGCACGCTGACTGCCGCCGGTTATGTATACTTCGACCATAACTATTTCTGTCTGCTGCCCGGCGAGCGCCGCGTGGTCAGCGCCCACTGGCAAGCCGTCCCGCCATCTGACCGGCAGGTGGGCTTAAGCGCATGGAACGTGCCGAAGATCGTTATTCGACCCTGAAACTGAGCAGCAGCTAGAATTCTTACCATCACTTGCAGACATTCATTCACAGGAGTAAATCATGAACCTACCCCGTCCTGAGTATCCACGCCCCCAATACGTCCGGCAGAATTGGGTTAATCTGAACGGCGTTTGGGCATTTGAGTTTGATGACGACAACCGGGGACTGAGGGAACAGTGGTTTAGCGGCAGCCATTCGTTCAGCCGGCAGATCACCGTTCCCTATGCCTTTCAGAGCCGACTGAGCGGCATTCAGGATACCAGCTACCACGATACCGTATGGTATCAGCGCCCATTTGACGTGCCAACAGCCTGGGCAGGCCAGCGGATATTGCTGCACTTCGGCGCAGTGGATTACCGCGCCTGGGTATGGGTCAACGGTGTCTTTGTTGCCTATCATGAAGGCGGTCATACGCCGTTTTCTGCGGATATTACGCACGCCTTAAAAGCCGCCGGCAATACACTGGCCGTCCGTGTCGAAGACTTCTCAACCGATCTGGAACAACCGCGTGGCAAGCAGTTCTGGGAAAAAGAATCAGCGTCCATTTTCTACACCCGCACGACCGGCATCTGGCAGACTGTATGGCTGGAACCGGTGGCTGCGTCATCCATCGAGCGAGCGCGGCTGACACCCAATATTGATGAATGGAATCTCACGGTTGACTATCGTGTGGATAACCCCGCCTCCAATCTGACAATCGAGTTTGAAGTCTCGTTTGCTGGCGAAGTCGTCGCTGTGGATAGCAGCCCGGTTGAGGCTTTGCCGGTCAATATGGTTCGTGTGCTGGCGCTGAATGATCGGGCTAAAAACCGGCTATGGAGTCCCGAACAGCCCAATTTATATGATTTGATCCTGCGTCTACGGGACGGTGAAACACTGCTGGACGAGGTACAGACCTACTTCGGGATGCGAAAAATCGCTGTCGAAAATGGGAAAATTCTGCTCAACAACCAGCCTTATTACATGAAACTGGTTCTCGATCAGGGTTATTTCCCGGATGGCATCCTCACGCCGCCATCAGACGATGATATTCGATATGATGTAGAAATTACCAGAGCGATGGGCTTCAACGGCGCGCGCAAACACCAGAAGGTTGAAGACCCGCGTTATTTCTACTGGGCTGACCGGTTAGGTTTATTGGTCTGGGGCGAAATGGCGAACGCACACCAATATACTGATCGCGCGGTTCGCCGTATTACGGCTGAATGGCAGGCCGCGATTGAGCGTGACTATAACCACCCGTGTATCGTGGCATGGGTGCCGCTGAATGAAAGTTGGGGTGTACCCGACCTGGTCAGCGATAGCCGCCAGCCCAACCATGCTCTATCACTTTATCATTTAACGAAATCGCTGGATTCAACACGCCTGGTGATTTCCAACGATGGCTGGGAGCATACCAAATCAGATCTCTGCACCATCCACGATTATGAAAGTAACCCGGAGGTGCTGCGCGCGCGCTACCAGACGACCGATGGGGCGCTCAGTGCTGAACCGGCCAACCGGGCTATCTATGTCCCTGGCTTCACCTATCAGGATGAACCCATCGTTGTTTCCGAGTTTGGTGGTATTGGCTATCGTAAAAGCGACTGGACGGGCTGGGGCTACACGGTCGCCACTACCGATGAGGATTTTATTCAGACTTACCGTTCCATCGTTACGGCCATTCTTGATCAGCCGTTGATCCAGGGCTTCTGTTACACCCAGTTGACCGACGTGGAGCAGGAGATCAACGGCCTGCTGACGTATGACCGAAAGCCAAAGGTAGACCCGGCAATTATCCGCGCCATTAACGAAGGCCAGTCTGCCGGTTAACCGCGCCGCTTCTTGACCGGTGGGGGTGAGACATGCTGACTCACCCCCACCACCCCACAGACACTGTTACAAGTTCTGCATCTATACGACGCCAGCAGCTCTGATTCCTGTACCAGCTTTCCTAACCCGCAGTAGGTCAGCCAGCCACCCCAGAAAGTCACCCTGAAGCCAATTCCAGGCCTCAGACCATGCCTCTATACTGTGATCGGTAGGCGCGGCGATATACGCCCGTCTTTACCGTAAAACAAGCCGAGGAGGTATCGTATGCGTAAAATAACCGGCCTGTTATTCGCTCTGGTCATGTTGCTGGCAGTTGTGTCCGTTGCGGCGCAGGAAGTGACGGTTGAACCCACGGTTGAAGTTACAGCCGAAGCCACGCCTGCATCAACTCCCGCTGCAAGCATGGAAAGCCAGGCGACAATGGTGACACGAGTGCGTTTCGCGCATCTGTCACCCGATGCGCCGGTGCTGGTCGTATATGCTGATGGTCGGCCAACCAACGTCCAGCTTCTGCAATATCCGGCCATTTCAGGCTGGGTTGAATTTGCCGGCGCGCCAGAACTGACTCTGATACCGCGCGGTGCGGCCCAAAGCCAGGCGCTCATTGGCCCATTCATCCTGCAAAACAGCAGTTGGACGACCATCGCCATCGTCGGTTCTGTGGCGGCGGACACGGTGGAGGCAGTGGTCTTTACGCAGGACATCAGCCCGATTCCTGATGGATGCGCCCGCGTGACTGTATTCCATGCTATCGAGGGCGCCGGGGCGGTTGATGTGGTTGATGACCAGGGTAATACGCTGGTATCGGGACTGGGCTTCGCTGGCGGCAGCAGCACCAGTGGGGCGGCGACAAGCAGTCTGAACGACTGCGACGAGGCGGCTGACTCGACTACCCGTGTCAGTGTCAACAATGTGGCGCTGCAATGCACGGCGCTGGCTTTCAGTGCTCGCGCCGGCGAAACAGCTGTAGAAGCGACCGCCGAAGCGACCAGTGACGCTGATGTAACCGCCGCGAGCGAACCCGTTCGCGCCAGCACCTTCACTGGCAGGACAACGGGAAGTTGCGGCTACAGCTTCAATATCCCGGCTGGAACCCTGAATCTTCAGGTTGTTCCGAGAGGCGGAACGGCCAGCCCCCTGCTTGACCTGACCGGCACGCAGTTTTCGGCTGACACCTACTACTTCCTGGCCGTAATTGGCACGCCCCACAATCCGCAGCTCTTCAGCTTCAGTTTTCCTGAATCCGATGTCTCCGGTCTGTTTGATGCCGATCAGACAGGCGGCGAAGAAAGTGCCGACCCCACACCTGAAGTGACACCGGAAGCCACTACCAATCCGTAGTCCCCGGTCTTCTACCCAGCTCACCGGGCCATTAAGGCCCGGCGAGCTGCTCGCAATCCTGATACTGATCAGCTTCCATGTACCATCGGCTGTGACCGGCGCCAGCGCCGGACGGTGTGCAGGTAACGGTCCAGCCGAACCCGGCTCTCGGCAGCAGTCAGCAGGGTAATACCCATAACGATGAGTGTATTTGTCATCAGGAAGAAAATGAATTCCTCCAGTGGAAGACGGCCCAACAGCAGAATATTGAGCGACTGTTCCGGGTTGATCGTCCATGTCCCGGAGGTGATCGCCAGCTTATCGGCAGCCGCCAGATACAGCGTAGCAGGCACGATACCCAAGAAAACCAGCCGCCGGTGACGCCACAGGATGTCCGCGCCAAACGCCAGTTGCAAAATCATGGGTGGCAGCGCCCATGCCAGCAGCAGCCCCAGATAGGTGCCCGGCTGCCAGCTAACCACCAGAATCGCTGCGGCTGCCAGCCAGACCGCCACCGCACCGGCTACCGCCCAGCGCCGGACACGCACTGAATTGAGGGGCAGTTTCACGTTTACGGGTAGATGTCGCGCCAGGAACAGCAGCCACAGCCCGGTCAGGATCGGCTGCAACACAAAGAAGGTATACTCTTCAATCGGCACATAACCAATGATCAGGCCCGTTACCAGATTGGGATCGTACCACCATACCCGTGTCGCCACCAGATAATTGTCCCAGGGCGTTGTATACACCACCGCAATGACCACATGCACGACGATCATGATCCACGCCGGCCAGGTTCGCAGCGCGGACGGCAGCATCCTGCCCCGCCGAGCATCTATCCGAGCCAGCAGCAGCAGCAGGCCAATCGGAATGACCAGAAAAACGCCCAGAAAGCCAAAATAAGTCATGTGGCTGTTTATCTCCAAACAAATGAACTGAGTAACACCTAACCTGCCTGTAGAATCCTGTCAATTATACGAGGGGAAAGATAAGTATACAGCGAACGCTATATGAGGAAATATTAAGTCAATACCTGAACAAACACTATTCCATACTTTCTCATCGGACTTCCTGTGGGAGCAATACGGACAGGTCGCAGCCTGTCCGTATTCCGCTGACTGGAGCAGCCGCTTACTGCCCCAAATGGTACAGTGTTTCCCAGGGCTGGCGCATCACATCCAGCAGTTGTTGATACGCCTGGTAGCGTTTGAGGTAATGCGGCGTATTGTCAGAAATGGGTTCCTGCCGCCGGATCACACGTACCGCCTGCCGCACTGCGTCCGCATGGTCGCGGTACACACCCACACCAATGCCGGCGCTCATGGCCGCGCCCAGTGCGCTCACCTCGCCGCCATCCGGCACTTCCATCACCATATTCAGCGCGTCGGCAAACATCTGTGTCCACACCACACTGCGCGACCCACCGCCGGTGAGGCGCGCCACCTTTAACGGCCCCAGCACACGCAGCTTGTCAATGTGGTTCATATGACCGTAGACCACACCCTCATACAGCGCCCGCAGCAGGTGCGCTTTGGTATGCCAGCCGGCCACACCATAGAAACCCGCCCGCGCGGTTGCCTGTACGTTCGACCCAAACAAAAATGGATGGAAGATAATATCGGTGCTGCCCGGCGGCAGGCCGTCCACCAGTTCGCTGCATATTTCGTAGACCGACACACCGCGTTTGGCCGCTTCCTGTTTTTCTTCGCCGCACAGGGTATTGACGAACCATTCCAGATTCGCCATCGAAGTGGCACTGCCTTCCAGCACCATCCAGCGCCCCGGCACCATCCCAACATGAACCATCGCCAGCGCCGGATTTTGCACCGGCTGGTCAATCAGCACTTCATTGATGCTCCACGTCCCCGCGATGATACACAGCGTTCCCGGCATAATGACGCCCGAACCCAACGCGCCCGCGTCCACGTCAAATAACCCGCCCACGACAGGCGTACCTTCCATTAGTCCGGTCGCTTCGGCGGCCTGTTTCGTCACACGTCCAACGACTTCCGTGCTTTCGGCCAGCCGGGGCAGCGCATCCCACATCTCCGGGATGCCATACCAGTCCAGCAGATCACGTGAATAGCGTTTATTCGTATTATCCAGCAAACACGTACCACTGATATCCGTATAATCAGTCGTGACTTCACCCGTCAGCCGGAACTTCACATAATCCTTACATAACACAATCCTGGCGATCCGGCGGTAACTGTCCGGTTCGTGCTGCTTTAACCAGGGCAGCAGCGCATTCGGCTGCGCCGGCCAGAATTCCTGCAAGATATAGGGGAATGCCCGCTCCTGAATCCCGCGCTGCCGGCGCTCCGCCAGAATGCCATCAGCGCGGGTATCCAGCGATTGGATGCCATTTCGTACCGGCTGGCCGTGTTTATCCAGCAGATACAGACCATTACCATGTCCGGTATTGCCGATGCCAACAATGTCTCGCGGATCAATTCCGGCCTTTTCGATCACGCCGCGAATCGCCTGCGCGGTGCTTGTCCACAGTGATTCCATGCTGCGTTCTGTCCAGCCCGGCTGCGGATAAAATGTTTCTGCCCCGGCGCTTGCGACCGCGACCTCGCGGCCATGCTCATCGAACAAAGCTGCTTTCGAAACGGTATTGCCGTTATCTATGCCCAGCAAATAAACCATTTTTACCTCAATTCCATACAAGCAGGGACATGGCGCTGCCATGTCCCTACGATTCTTTCGGCTGATGGAACGAACCCCGTTAGCTGCGGCGCGGCATCTCCGGGTTGCCGGGGTTGAAGTGCTTGAGGATCACCAGCGGCTCGGTGCTGCTCAGGTTCGAAATTGTCACACCATCGGCAGCAGCCTGGCGCGTCACAAAGAACTCATCTTCAGTCATCTCGCCATAACGAATCATGGACGGTGCGGAGATCGGGAACTTGCCGAAGCGTCCATAACCCTGCACGCAGATCAGGCCATAAGCGCCCGCATCTCTGATCGTAACCGTGCTGCCGGGGTACACGGTCAATTCCTTCGCGCTGAAGAAATCGCTGCCGTAAACCACCCAGTTTTCATGGTAGCCCTGCATCGCTGCCTGGTCGCCTGCGGGTTTTGGCTCACAGAAGTGATTGTCCTTGAAATTCGGGTCAACATTCGCTTCCCAATCCAGCATCCCCAGCAGATAATCATAGTCGTGGTGGTATTCCGGCGGCACGTCCTTAACCACCATAGACCAGTCTACCAGTTGATAATCAGCAATCAGGGATTGCCACATCGAGAATACGTCGCTGGCGCGCTGCGGCTCGTAGGTGCAGAATGTCCCCGGCGCGTGCAGGATGCCCGGCGGCACGTCCCACCCCGTACCAACCTGCAAGCGGTAGGCTTTTGACAGCCCCAGGATGCCGTTGTCGCCTTCGTTCCAGCGTTTCAGACAGTCCTTGACCTGTTCCTTTGTCGTGCCCGGTTCAATCCCAAAGAAGGTATACGGGAAGGTATCATTGGCAAAGTTATACTGCGGTGGAAAGTAATACGCTTCGGGCTTACCAACCCGTCCCACACGCGCGGCCACCTCGTCGCTCTGGTGCAGGTGGTGCGGCAGCGGGTACATATTATCAAAGAATTTGCTGTACATCACCCAGCCGCCGTATTTGTCAACGGCTTCCTGCCCAAGAATATCTGCTGGCATTTCCGCCAGCGCGTCCGCCAGCGTCACTTTTTCCTTATCATTGACATAAATGTAGCTTAAACCCTCGTCCGGCGCGGTCAGAGGGCCGTTATCGGCCTTCGTGGTCGAGGCAAACCAGCGTTCATCAATGCCGCCCCGGTTTGCCCCCAGCGCGTACAGGTCTTTTGGATGCAGGCGCAGCCGCCGTCCCGGTACGCAGAACGAGCGCGGCACCCAGGTTGGCGTCAGCCGAACGACTCCCCCGCCCTGCTCCAATGCCTGTGTGGTGATCTGCCTCACCGACTTTTCACTCATAATGTTGTGCCCTTTCCCGAATGAAAATCTAGAGTTCACAGATGCGGGGCGGGCAATCCACCCACCCCGCACGTTGTTATCTTTTTACTGGCCGTAGACGTGGGTATAACGGTAATGCAGACTGGCGATGTCCTCGGCAGCTATTGGCAGCGGCTCGCCCATTTGCAGCGCCAGCCAAAGGGTCGCGGCGATGTCCTCAGTCATGACTGCCGCCTTCACGGCGGAATCGGCGTTTTTGCCAATCGTAAATACCCCGTGATTTTGCAGCAGCGCCGCCGGACTTTTCGAATTCGCCAGCGTTTCCACCACGACCTGACCAATCTGTTCCCCCCCGATGAGCGCGAAACCGCCGCAGGGAATATCACCGCCGAACTCGTCGGCCATCGCCGTCAGTACACAGGGAATCGAACGCCCCAGCGCGGCAAACGCGGTCGCATGGCGCGAGTGGGTATGCACAATGCCGAACACATCTGAACGGTGGCGGTAAATGTAACAGTGGGAGGCGGTATCGGATGAGGCTTTATGGGTCGCTTCCACAATCTTGCCATCCACATCCACCACCACCATATTTTCCGGGGTTAAATCCTTAAATTTCACCCCGCTGGGTTTAATGACTACCAGCCCACTTTCCGGGTCACGGGCGCTCACATTACCCGATGTCCAGGCCACAAGATTATTGGCAGGCAGTTCCAGATTGGCCGCGCACACTTCTTCACGCAGTTGAGGCAGCAGCATGGTGTGTATACTCCTTGAAGTAAAAAACAATCGGTATAAAACGCCACTTAGTTTACCAGCCTGAGCGTCTAATCAATAAGAGGTTATTTAGTCTTTTTAGAATGCTGCCAACTGGAGCAGGGGCAGGCTGTGCCCGCCCCTGCCATCCAGACTATGCCTGGTTTACTGCTGAATTTCCCCGATCCGTTCGGCTTCCATGAGGTTATCGAGCGTGATCATCTTCGGGGTGAGGTAGTTATCATGTTCTGCCGGTGCGATACCGTTCCACACATAATTCGCCATCAGGTTGAGGGCAGTACGCGCCTGACCGCCGGGGAACTGCTCCACCGTGCCCGTCAGTTCACCTGCCTGCACCGACAGCAGCGCCTCCGGCAGCGCGTCGAAGCCCAGCACCACCACCTTGCCCACCAGATCACGCGCCTTCAGC
>JARKOK010000584.1 GCA_029975765.1 Aggregatilineales bacterium | reverse complement strand
GAGTCTGAGCATAATCGTGTGCGTGTGTCATAGGGCGCTCCCAGCCATGTAGTTACTGCTTCGCAATCGCTTCGTAAAAAAAGATCGCGGTCTGGATGCCGCGCTGGAACAGCTGCACGCTGAAATGCTCGTTCGGGCCGTGCGCGCCGCCATCATTCAGGCCAAAGCCCATCAGGATCACCGGCAGTTTCAGCTTGTGGTTGAAGTCGGCCACACTCGGAATGCTGCCCCCCTCGCGGGCGAACACCGGCGGCTGGCCCCATCCCGGTTCGTCAGCCGTGATAGCGGCCTGCATCGCCGGGGTGTGACGATCAACAAAAGCGGCCTCGCCGGCTTGCAGCAAACGCAGTTCGCTGCGCACGGTCGGCGGCGTTATGAGCTTCACATAATCCCGAATGAGTTCATAAATGTGGTGGGGATTCTGGTTAGCGACCAGACGGCAGGAGATTTTCGCCAGCGCCTTCCCCGGCAGCACGGTCTTAAAGCCCACGCCATAAAAACCGCCCGCCATACCGTTGATTTCCAGCGTCGGACGCGCCCCCACCCGCTCATGCAGTTTGAACTGTGCTTCGCCCCAGGGCTGCGGCGCGCCGGTCGCCCTGCGCCAATCCGCTTCCAGAAACGGGGTTTTGTCCAGTTCCGCCCGTTCTTCGTCCGACAGCGACAGCACATCATTATAGAAACCCGGCACGCTCACGCTGCCGTCCGGGTTGTGCAGCGCCGCGACGATCTCCGCCAGCGCCTGCACCGGGTTATGCACCGTGCCCCCGTACTGCCCGCTGTGCAAGTCCTGGGCCGGCCCCCAGACTTCCAGTTCCATGCCCACTAACCCGCGCAGCGCGTAGACAATAGAGGGCTGATCCATGCTCGCCATACCGCCATCCGAAATCACACATACATCGGCTTTGAGCATCTCCCGATGTTTATCCACAAAGCTGCTCAGGTTCGGTGAACCAATTTCTTCCTCCCCTTCAATCAGCAGTTTGAGGTTGACGGGCGGCTGGCCGCCGTTTGCCAGCAGCGCCTCCGCTGCCTTGACATGCGCAAACACCTGTCCCTTGTCATCCGATGACCCGCGCGCATATACAAAACCATCACGCTCAATCGGCTCGAACGGGTCGCTCGTCCAGCCGGCTTCGATCTCGGCGGGCTGTACGTCATAATGGCCGTAGACCAGTATGGTTGGCGCTGTTTCACCCGCGCCCAGCCATTCGGCATACACCACCGGATGCCCGGCGGTGGGCATGATTTCCACACGCGGCATCCCGATGCGGCGTAGATCATCCGCCAGCCATTCCGCCGCGCGCTGCATATCGGCTTTACGATCCGGGTCGGTGCTGACGCTGGGTATCCGCAGCAGGTCTTTCAACTGGTCAAGGAAGCGGCTGGCATTGGCCGCTGCATATTCATGGGCGTTCAAAGTCTCATCTCCCTTTGCTGGTATAACGCAGGAGCACACCCTGTCGTGCCCCTGCACCCCCTAGATAGCGATTTCTTCGTAGAACTTGAGCATCGTTTCAATGCCGCGATACCACAGATCAAGATACAGGTGTTCGTTCGGGCCGTGCGCGCCGCAGCCCTTGTAACCGAAGGCCATCAGCACCAGCGGTTTGCCCAGTTCGCGCTGTAAATCCACCGACACCGGCACGCTGCCGCCGGAACGCACGTAAAACGGTCGCTTGCCCCATGTCGTTTCGTAGGCACGCATGGCCGCTTCAACCATCGGGTGATGGCGGTCAATCAGGAGCGGCTCACCAGTGGAGATTAGCTCAACCTCAACCTGCACCGTTGGCGGCGCAATCTGCCGAATATAAGCTCGCACGCGCTCGAAGGTACGCTGCGAAGTCTGCTGCGGCACCAGCCGGCAGCTAATTTTCGCCCAGGCTTTGGCCGGCAGTACGGTTTTAAATCCCTCACCGGCCCACCCCCCTGCGATGCCATTCACTTCCAGCGTCGGGCGCGCGCCGATGCGCTCATGCAGGTTGAAGTCCGGTTCGCCCCACTGCGCCGGAGCCGCCGCCACATCGTGCCATTCGGCGTCCAGCCAGGGCAGCGCCTTCGCCAGTTCGGCG
>JARKOK010000579.1 GCA_029975765.1 Aggregatilineales bacterium | reverse complement strand
GGATTGTTTTCCCCAAAATGTGCCAGGCGAGTACGCGCATGTCTCGTTTTAGCCAGTTGGATTGAGGAGCGGTGCGTTGCAACGGACACTCAGTGTTAAAAACTATGCCCGTATAGCGGATGTGCTGCCGCTGCCTTCGTTAATCGAGGTGCAGCTACAGTCGTTTCGGTGGTTTCAGGAAGAAGGGCTGGCGGAACTCTTTGATGAGATCAGCCCGATTGAGAGCTTCAACGGCAACTTGAAGCTGTACCTGCCGGGCAACAGCCGCGAGGCGAAGGAACTCGGCCTGAAATACTGGTTTGAAGAACCGAAGTACAGCGAAGAACTGTGCCTCGAACGGGACATGTCCTATTCTGCCCCGTTATACTGCCGGGTCGCCCTGGTCAACCGTGAAGCCGGCGACGAGATCATCACGTCGGACATCTTCATGGGCGATTTCCCATTGATGACCGACAAAGGCACCTTCATTATTAACGGTACCGAACGGGTGGTCGTCAGCCAGCTTATCCGTTCTCCTGGTGTTTATTTTGATGCCGAAGAAGACCGCACCACCGGGCGGCTGCTGGCGAACTCCAAGCTCATCCCGGATCGCGGCGCGTGGATGGAATTCGAAACGCGCAAGACTGACTATCTGACGGTCAAGTTCAATCGCAAGCGCACGATCCCGGTGACGATTCTGCTGCGCGCGCTGGCGGCAGTGGACGACGGGATGTCGGAAGAGTGGTCACCCATCCGAACCGGCAGCGACGAAGAACTCCTGGCGCTCTACGAGCAGGTGGATACCAACCCTGATCACCAGTACATCGCTGCGACCATTAAAATGGAGCCGGTCTGGGAACTGAAGAAAGAGCAGACCCTGGCGGAAGCCGCGCTGCTGGAATTCTACCGCCGGATGCGCCCTGGTGACCCGCCCACGCTGGACAATGCCCGTGAGTATCTGGTCAGCCAGTTGTTTGACCAGCGCCGCTACGATCTGGAGCGTGTGGGTCGTTATAAGCTGAATCAGCGCCTCGGCCTTGATAAGCTGATTGATAAGCGTATCCGCACCGTCACCAAAGCGGATATTGTGAAGCTGATCGAGCGCATGATTCTGATCAACACCGGCCATGCCGGCCCGGATGACATTGACCATCTCGGCAACCGCCGCGTTAAGACAGTGGGTGAACTCATCCAGAACAAGCTGCGGGTTGGGCTACGCCGGACGGAACGGGTCGTCAAGGAACGTATGTCCATCCGCGAGTCGGAAAACCTGACCCCGGTCGCGCTTGTCAACATTCGCCCGGTGGTGGCGTCCATTCGTGAATTTTTCGGCTCGTCGCAGTTGTCGCAGTTCATGGAACAGACCAACCCGCTGGCGGAGCTGACGCACAAACGCACACTGTCCGCGCTTGGCCCCGGTGGTCTGCGCCGCGAGCGTGCCGGCTTCGATGTGCGTGACGTGCATCACAGTCACTATGGGCGCATCTGCCCGATTGAAACGCCGGAAGGCCCGAATATCGGTCTGATCGGTCGTCTGGCGAGTTATGCCCGTGTCAACGAATACGGCTTTGTCGAAACGCCTTACCGCGAAGTGATTAAATTCCTCGCGCCGACCGACGAAAACATCATTGGCCGCACCCTGCGCGAAGACATCACCGACAAATCCGGCAATACCGTTGCCAGTGATGGCGATACTATCACTGCCGCGATGGCGAAGCGTTTTGCCTCGCTGGGGCTGGAAAAAGTGCCGGTGATGCCTTTCATCGGTGAGAACGTGATGTATCTGTCCGCCGATACCGAAGACCAGTACGTGATCGCTCAGGCCAACGCCGTGCTGGATGAGCGCGGCCAGTTCGTCAACGACCGCGTTTCGGTGCGCCATAACCAGAAATTCATGGTC
>JARKOK010000561.1 GCA_029975765.1 Aggregatilineales bacterium | reverse complement strand
GTCACTGATTTTGAAGGATAACAGCCGCATGTTCTGGGACGATGAATTTACGCCGGATGTCTCCGGTTTCTGGCAGGAACCGGATTTTCTGCTCGCTGATCTGGTCTCCGCTTTTGTCAACCGGGGCGGGATGCAGATTGGCCTGACACTCTTCATGAAGGGGATGGTCATCACCGGCACGCTGGTGAGCGAGCAGGAATATCTGGCGACGATGAGCAAAATGTTCGCCCGGCAGGCGCGCAAATCCATGCTGCACCCGACGGCGGAAGACCTTCAGGCGGCTGAAGAACTGTTTGACTTCACCGGCCTGACCGAAGACGTGGAACCCAAACCGGACAAGGACGACGATAAGCATGAGGACTTTGACCCCGAAGACGACGCGCGTGTGCCGACCATCCGCTACATGCACCTCAAAGACCCGGTGATCTTGCAGCCGCAGTCCTCTATCAGCTTTAGCCACAGCCAACTGCCGATCATGCGCATCCGGCTGACCGCCGTTGACGGCTGGATGATGGGGAAAGTATCGTTGGACGACGACGCCGACTTTCCGCTGTCGCCCAACGAAGTCCGGCATTGATGGTTAAACGGCCCTTACCTTCGCTGCGGCCAGCCTTGCGGCGCGTTCGTGCTGCTCTCACCTTCAAACGTGTGCTGCGCTGGACACTGGCGGCGCTGCTGTTCTGGTTTGTCGGCGTGCTGGTGCTGGCCGTCATAATTCATGTCTACGGGCTGACCGACCGCGCCGAACCGGCAGATGTAATTCTGGTGCTGGGCGCCGGTCTGCGACCGGATGGCCGGCCCGGCCCGGCGCTCACGCGGCGGTCAACCCATGCCGCCGATCTGTGGCGCGAGGGCTACGCGCCGCGCATCATCTGTTCCGGCGGGACGCCCGGCAATATCACCATTCGCAGCGAAGCCGACGCCTGCGCCGAAATCCTGCGCGATCAGGGCGTTCCCGCTGAAGCCATCCTGCTCGAAGACCAGAGCCGCAGCACCGAAGAAAACGCCATCGAGTCCCGGCAGATGATGGCTGACAACGGCTGGACAACAGCCATCCTTGTCACCGATGGTTTTCATCTGCTGCGCGCCCACTGGATATTTGGCCTGTACGGACTGGATGTGTCGCTCAGCCCGGTGCGTGATGAACGCCCCGGCGCGCTGGAATACACCCTGCAAATTGCCCGCGAGATCGCGGCGCTGCACTGGCTGGTGGTCAAGCAGGTGTTCAACCTGCCCATCACCTATGTAAAGAGTATTTAGCCGCCCCCTGTACTTCATGCATTGACTGCCAGCCGGCAACTGCTTCCGTAGGCCAGCCGTCAGGTAATCGGATTGCCGGCGTTTTTTCATTACCTCTCACCTTGCTATATAATGAAAAGAACCATATTTTGCTTAACGATAGGGGCCACTATGCGCCGCTTTTGGATGGTTTTATTTCTGCTGCTGCTCTCACTCAGCTTATCAAGCCTGTCCGCGCAGGATCAGCCGGCCACTCCCACGCTGCAACTGGTGGAGGTTGAACCCCTGGCCGGCCAGGAACTGGCACAGGACGCCAGCATCGTCCTGTATTTTGACCGTCCCGTAGACTGT
>JARKOK010000551.1 GCA_029975765.1 Aggregatilineales bacterium | reverse complement strand
GCATTATTAAGTTGAAAAAGGAGAAGGTATGCGTAAGTCAATGGCTCTTACCCTTTTCATGGTGTTATTGGCGGTCATGTCGTTCCAGAGCGTCCTGGCGCAGGGCGAACTGGGCAGCGAAGCCAATCCAATTCAGGTGTTTTTTGTGCCTTCGGTTGAAGCGCAGACCATCACCACCGGCGGCGAGGTGATGGCTCAGGCGTTGAAGGAAGCGACCGGGCTGAATTTCCAGGTTTCCGTCCCCACTTCCTATGCGGCAACGGTCGAGGCCATGTGCGCCGCGCCGGATGCTTCAATGGGCTTCATCCCGGCGGCGGGGTACGTCATCGCCAACAACCGCTGCGGCGTGGAAGTCGCGGCGGCGGCGGTGCGGCGCGGCTGGAATGTCTACTGGGCGGCCTACATTGTGCGCCGTGACAGCCCGATCTACACCTATGGCGATCTGGCGGGCAAATCCTGGGCCTACCCGGACGCCGGTTCGACCTCCGGCTACATCGTGCCGTCGGTTGAACTCAAGGCAGCCGGCATCGAACCCGGCGAGCGCGTGGAAGCCGGCGGCCACAACCAGGTGGTGCAGGCGGTCTACAGTGGTGAAGCCGATTTCGGCACGACCTTCTACAGCCCGCCGACCGTACCCGGCGCGCCCTGGCGTATTGGCGATCTGGCCGAACCGTATGACCTGACGGTAGACGAATCCCGCATTGGCGAAGATGGCAACCTGTACGTCGGCGACCTGCGGATTCTGGACGCGCGCGCCAACATCCGTGAAACCGCGCCGGACGTGGTGGATCAGGTACGCATCCTGCGCCTGAGCGCCCCCATCCCGAACGACACCCTGAGCTTTGGCCCGTCCTTCCCGGCAGAACTGCGCCAGCAGATTATGGACGCGCTGTATGCCTTTGCGGAAACCGACGCCTGGGACCAGTCCATCGGCAGCGAGGACTTCTACGGCTGGAGCGGCCTGGCGCCTATCACCGACGCCGGCTATGACCCGGTGCGCTTGCAGTTCCAGATTCTCGGCCTGACGGAAGAGGATATTTTCAAATAACCGTCTCGTCTGCACACCTGCAATAGGGTACTATTGACGGACAGGGGGCAGCCTCTGTCCGTCATTTTTTCACGATGCACCCGATGTTATTTTTGCATGAGGTCGTATGCTGGTTATTGAAAACCTCACTAAAATCTACGACAACGGCTTTAAGGCGTTGGACAGGATTAATCTCGAAATCCCGGAAGGTCAGTTTGTTTCGATCATCGGCCTGAGCGGGTCGGGCAAGTCCACGCTGCTGCGCTGTATCAACCGCCTGATTGACCCGACCGAAGGCCGCATCCTGTGGCGCGGGCTGGACATCACCGCCGCGACTGATGATGAACTGCGGCAGATTCGGCGGCGCATTGGCATGATCTTCCAGCAGTTTAACCTGGTCAAACGCGCCAGCGTGATGACCAATGTGATGTCCGGTCGGCTGGGTTATATCAACCCGATCTACAGCCTGATTAACTACTTCCCGCGCGCGGAGAAAGAACACGCGCTGGCCGCGCTGGAACGGGTGGGCATCCCCGAAAAAGCCTACGTTCGCGCCAGTTCCCTCAGCGGCGGGCAGCAGCAGCGTGTGGGCATCGCGCGGGCGCTGATGCAGAACCCGGAACTGATGCTGGCCGATGAGCCGGTCGCCAGCCTTGACCCGGCAACTTCCCATTCGGTCATGAAATATCTGGAGCTGCTGAATAAAGAGGACGGCATCACCATCCTGTGCAGCCTGCACTTCCTGAGTCTCGCGCGCGCCTATTCCGACCGGGTGATCGCGCTCAAGGACGGCAAACTGGAATTTGACGGCCTGCCCCAGGATATTGACAACGACCGCTTCAAACAGATTTACGGTGAAGACGCCGTTGAGGTGGAAATTCATTAGGAGCGCCCCATGAACCAGACCCCTTCCCGCCTGCTGCTGCGCCGCCTGCTCCTCATTGTGGCCTTCGCGGCGGTGCTGGTGATTTTCTCCTACGGCTGGACGGTGACGCAGATTAACCTCGCCCGCCCGCAGGAGCCAATTCGCCAGCAGAACGTGAGCAACGCCCTGCGCGAGCTGCTCTCCCCGCGTGTCTTTGAACAGGATTATGAAGTCATCGCGGCCACCACACCCATTATTATGAACTGCCCCGCCGACGGCGCACCCGCCGCCGCGCAGCCAGTCGAGGGTGATACGCCGTACATCATCGTCAATCCCACCTGCGCCCAGAGCGGCGAACGGGTGACGGTCGAAGGTTACAACTTCTATCCCGATTCGCTGGCGCGTCTTAGCTGGATTGCGACGGACGGCGAACGCCGCATCCGGCAGGTGGTCGGGGTGAACGCGGATAACTTCGTAACCGAAACCAACGGCACATTTAAGGTGCAGATCGAAGTTCCGCGTATCCGGGGCACGGCCGGCGAAACTCACACGATTGAAGCCCAGGGACGTTTTCCCTCCGGCCTGCCGCGTTTCAGCGCGACCACCGGGCTGGTGATCGAGAAGATGATCGAAACCATCTTCCTGGCGCTGATCGCCACCTCGCTTTCAATTCTGCCCTCGGCCATCCTCAGCTTTTTTGCCGCGCACAACCTGATGCGCCCGGTGCGCATGTCGCTGGGTAATCTGCTGGTCAGCGTGGCGCTGCTGCCGGTTGGCTGGGTTATCGGCACGCAGTTGCTCGGCGCGGTCGGGCAGTTGGGCGTTAATCTGGGCAGCGGCGCGGGACTGGGTACCGCTGGCGCTGCTGTGCTGCTGTTTGGCGCGGTCACGTCATCCCGCGCGGCGCCCCGGATCATCGAGGAGAATGGCCGCGCGCGCGCGGTGCTGAACACGCTGCTGGCCGTCGTGGTGCTGGTCTTTGTGCTGGGGCTGCTGGGCGGTCTGGGGATGCTGCTGGGCCGCACCGTCACCGAAGATGTAATTGGTTATGTCGCCAACTTCATCGGCACGCTGGGTGAACTGGTCGCGCTGTCCATCCAGCCGCTGGCCGGTATTGCCGGGGCGTTTGCGCTCTCGTCTATTGGCACGACGCTGACGCTGGACGCGCTGAAAAAGCTGGACACCACCAGCGCGCACCTCCTGGGTGGGGTGTTAGGCGCGGTCTGCGGCGCGGTCGTGATGGGCGTCGTCGGCCTGATCGGGATGCAGGCCGCCTGGCTGGGGCTGCTGCCGCCGGTGGCGGCTGCTTCACTGGCCGCCGGCATTCTGCCCGCGCTGTACCGGCGGCTGACCGGCGTTCCGGCGCGGCTGGCGAACCGGAACATCACGTCGGCGCTGTCATGGGCTGGCATGATCATCGCCTTTGCCGTTACGGTGGCGCTGCTGCGAATAGACCAGGCGGTGATCGCCGGAACGCTGCCCTCGCAGAACCCGGCGCTGACGCTGCTGGGCGCGGGTATTCCCCTGTACATCCTTGAGGCGCTACTCATCGGCGCGGTGCTGGGCGGCATCATGGGCGCGCTGTCGGGTACCAAAGCCGCTTTTCCGCTGGGCGAAATTCTGTACAACACCACCCGCACCATTCTGAACGCGCTGCGTTCGATTGAACCGCTCATCATGGGTCTGGTGTTCGTCATCTGGGTTGGCATTGGGCCGTTCGCCGGCGTGCTGGCGCTCACGCTCCACTCGATTGCCTCGCTGGGTAAATTGTACTCAGAGCAGATCGAAAGTATTGACACCGGCCCCATCGAGGCGCTGCAAAGCACCGGCGCGAACCGCCTGCAAACGATCATGTACGCGGTCGTGCCGCAGATCATCCCACCGTATATCGCCTTCACCATGTACCGGTGGGACATCAACGTGCGTATGTCCACCATCATCGGCTTTGTCGGCGGCGGTGGGGTGGGCTTTCTGCTCCAGCAGCAGATCAACCTGCTGCGCTACCGCGACGCGGGGGTGGCCGTCCTGGCGATTGCGATTGTCGTTTCCATCCTGGACTACGCCAGCGCCTCCATCCGTGAGCGCGTGATTTAGTATCTGAACCTTACGTAGGGGCGCGGCGTGCCGTGCCCCCTCCGTCCGGTCTGGACTCCCCTGAAATTCGGCGCGAGGGGGTTTCACGTCCAGGAACGACCCGGCGGTTCGCCCCACGCCTTACCCCTCCCCATAGGAATTATTTCCCTCGACCGCGCGCAAACCTGAAATCTGACTAGAATGTAAACATCGGGAGTGAGTTTAAGGTGAGATGTAATGAACCGAGTGACGAGTCTGGGACGGTTGAAGATTCAGTCGTTTGGGCCGGCGTTCTGGGGCGCGGGCGTGGGTGTGGTCATCATGGTTTTTATTCACGTCATCACCACTGGCAGCGGCGGGTGGATCGTGCCGATACAGGCCGACGGCAGTATCTTCACCCTGATCGGTAATTACTTCGGCTTTTTCTTCACCCGCGCGCCGGGGCTGATCATTCTGGTCGCCACCATCATCGTATATATCGCGGCCACCGTTTCGTTGCAGTCGAACCGGGGCACCGAGTCCACCTTCACCGCCGTCATGCGCGGCCTGCTGATCGGCTTTGGCAGTTCCTTAAATGGCGTGCTGGCGTATAACATCTATTCGCCGGCCTTCGGCAGCGATACAGTGGGTTTAATCATCGGCATCATCCTGTTTGTGCTGGGCTTCATCGCCAGCATCGGCGCGGTTTCGCAGAACGGCTTCTATCAGGGCGTGATCGGTTGGCTGTGCTGGGCCGCGCCGCTGTCCTGGGGCGCGTTTGGGGTTGGATTGGTGCTGCTGGTGATCAGCATCGTGTTCGGGCTGATCATCGGCTGGCCGTTCAACGTGCATCTGTTCCGCATCGGCGGCGATCCGGTCAACAGCGCCCCCAGCGTTCAGGGCAAGCTGGCGCTGGCAAACTGGCCGACCGGCACGTTTTTCCTCGTCGGCGGCATCGGCAGCAATTTAAACTACGCCGGCACGGCCTACAACATGGGTAACATCGGCTTCATTCATCGCCGCGCCGGTGGTGATTACCGCGACCATGAGGCCGGCCACAATCTCAATCTGTTTGTCTTTGGCTGGATCGTACATTACATCGGCGCGGTAGATGAGAACATCATCGGCTACCGGCATCTGGCTTTTACCGAAATGTGCGCCGAAAGCCACGATCCCCGCGCTTCCGACGCGCTGGAGATGTGGACGTAACGGCGCAGCCTGTCCGGCTTTTGGGGGGCACGAGCTATCGTGCCCCTACGGTTCGATTTGCGACCGGCGCGGCCAGCGCCGAAGCTGCACCGCCAGAATGCCGAGCGCCGCCAGCAGCAGACCAACCCCCTGCTGAAGCGTGACCGCCTCGCCCAGAAACAGCCACGCCAGCAGCGGAATCTGGATCATCATCGCGTTGTTGATAACGCTCGACTCCAGCGCCGTGAGCGTGCGCAGTGTATGATTCCACAGCGTAAAAGCGAAGGCGGTATTCACGACCGCCAGCCAGCCGACCAGCAGCCAACTGGTCAGGCTCAACGTGGGGATACCTTCCGCCAGCACGGCAACTCCCAGCAGCACACCAGCGCCAATGCCCATGCTGGCGACGGTAATCACCACCGGCGCGGCAGTCACACGGCGGTTGACCGCCCGCCCCAGCAGCGAGGAAACCGCATTCGCCGCGACTCCGACCAGCCCGATGCCCACCCCCAGCAGCATATCACCCGGCAGCGAGACCGGATAAAAGAACACCAGCGCCCCCAGCAGGTACAGCCCCACGCCGCTCCACTGTGACCGCGTGGGACGCTCGCGCAGCAGGTACAGCCCCAGCACCGCCACCAGCACGGCGCTGAAGCTCATCAGCAGATTGAGTGTCACGGCGGGCAGATACTTTAAACCGAGGACCTGCGTCGCCTGGGTGATGCTGTAATACACCAGACCCAGCGCCGCCAGCACCAGCCAGTCCCGGCGGTTGAAAGCGCGCAGCGCCGCGCGGTGCGGCGGCTGGCGTACCGTCCACACCAGCAGGCAGACAAACGCCAGCCCGTAACGCAGCCCGGCGAACAGCAGCGCCGGGATGTCTTCACGCAGGCCAAACTTGATCAGCACCCATGAGGTTGACCAGAGGAACGTGACCAACAGAGCTTGCAGTACCGCGCGCGTATGGGGCGTAATGGATTTCAATGGACGGCGTTCCTCGAACCTTTAATCGTCAGCCTCGTCGCCGGTATCGTCAGCCACACCCGCTTCATCCACGTTGTCGTTCACGTAATCATCACCGTTGTTGTCATAACACGCGCCATCGTCACAGAACGCCTCGCCATCAGCGCCGCAGTCCACCGGGCAGATGTCCGCGTCCTCGTCCCCATCACACACCAGATCGCCACAGTAGGTGTCACACCAGTCATCGTCACACAGATCATCCGGCACGTCGCACAGGTCAGCATTGGCCGGGTCGGCGCAGAAATCATCCCAACCCGCATAGTCGCCGGACAGATCGAGAGAATCCACCGCTTCCTCAAACACCAGCCCGCTGCTGTCAACGACTGCCTGCCATTCGTCGCTGTCCAGCAGTTCCGGCTCGGACACCTCATCCACCGGCGTCAGGCCGTCCTCACCGCCCAGTCTCACCGTCGCCTGAAAACCGGCAGGAATCACCCGCCGCTGCGCCGCCTGCATCGTTATAGCGCGGCCTTCCAGCGTGGCGATTTTCATGGACTGATTGCGGGTTGCCGTCAGCGCCACCGTCGAACCGACCACAATATCCAGGCCGTTGGCGTTCAGCCGCACATTATAGCCTTTGGGACTCTGGATAACCAGCGACGACGGCGGCAGTTCATTACAGCGCAGGCTGCCCGCGCCAGTCGTGAAATAAAACGCCTGCATCGGACCGTAGTCACGGCTGCTGTCCGCCGCGCTCCGGTCTTCCAGCGCCACATCGCCAAACAGGACAAACTTTACGCCCTGGCCGGGCAGGGTGTTCGGCAGGTTGGCCTGAAGATTCATGACCGCCACCCCCCACAGGCCGCGCGTTTCATCCAGCGGGAAGGTATGCAGCGACCGCAGCAGATCAATATTCACGCGATCGGAGGGATGGCTGAAGGTGACCTCGCCGGAACTGGTGAATGATGCTTCGATCAGGGTATTGCCATAACATACGCTGTTACGCCCCAGATCGTTACAGCCCTGCGCGACCCCGGCCAGCGCACGTTTTACCAGCGCCGGACAGGCTGTTTGCTGCGCGCTTCCCGGCACGACTGCAAACAACAGGGCAGCCAGCAGAACGAAAGGGAGCAGTGGTAATAAACGCCGCATGATGGTTTCTCCACACTGATAAGTTGATCTACGGTAGGCCTCGGAAATTTACGCGATCTGAATTGCCCGCTTGTATTTCTGTCGCTATTATAGGGCTAAAAGCAGCAACGCACACGCCAGCCGGCGAGGCAGTTGAACAACGGAAAGGACGGCTGATGTCCCTGGACGAACGCACTCTGGCGACTCTTCAGGCGGCGCATGTGGTCAGCGGCACGCCCGGCGACCGCTATAAAGTGCCGTTTCGTAATCTGCGGCAGGTGCTGTCCCTGCACGCGAAGGCTTCGCCGGAGAAAACCTTCCTCATCTACTACGACGCGGACGGCCAGCGCGAGGAATTAAGCTACGCCGAATTCAACGCGCGGGTGCATCAGACCGCGCACTTCCTGCATCATGATCTGGGCGTCCGGCGCGGCGACCGCGTGGCGACCATCGGTTATAACCACAGCGATCTGGTCATCATCTACTGCGCCTGCTGGATCATCGGCGCGGCGGTCGCGCCGCAGAATGTAGCCGAAGATGACCGGCGCATCGCCTTCATTCTGCGGAACAGTGAAGCGGTGGTGTGCCTGGTGCGGGTGGAATATCTGGAACGTGCCCGGCATATCATTAACGGTACGGATGAAGGGCTGGGCGCGCCCAATATCCGGCAGATCGTACAGGTGGGCGGCGAACCGGGCGGCGGTTTGCTCCACTTCCACGAGGCCGTAAAAAACCTGCCGAACACCTATTTCAGTGACGACCCCGAACCAACGCTCGAAGACGAAGCCTTACTGGTCTACACCAGCGGCACGACCGGCGCGCCCAAAGGCGTGGTGCTGACACAGTACAATCTGCTGGTGGACGCGCAGGGCATCGCCCAGTGGCAGGGCATCACCGGCAACCAGCGTTTAATGTGCGTGCTGCCGATTCACCACGTCAACGGCATCGTGGTGACACTGGTCACGCCGCTGCTGGTCGGCGGTTCGGTGGTCCTCAACCGGCAGTTCTCGTCCAGCCACTTCTGGGAGCGCATCGTCAAAGAGCGCGTGCAGATCGTCAGCGTCGTGCCCACGCTGCTGCAATTCTGCCTGGATTACGCCGACCAGATGCAGGCACGCGGCGCGCCGATCTGGGGCGAAGCCCTGCGCCAGCAGGACTTACACGCTTTCCGCCATGTGGTATGCGGCGCGGGCACGCTGGCGATGGCGCTGGTGAAGGCGTTTGAAGACCGTTTTGGCGTGCCGGTGCTGCACGGCTACGGCCTGAGCGAAACCACGTGTTATAGCTGTTTTCTGCCGATTGACCTGTCCTGGCAGGAACACCAGCACTGGCTGCTGGACTATGGTTATCCCAGCATCGGCTGCCCGATTGAGCCAAACGAAATGGCGATCTTCAGCGCCGACGGCAGCGGGCAGCCGCTTGGCCCCGGCCAGCGCGGCGAAATCTGCATTCGCGGGCATAACGTGATGAAGTATTACTACCAGCGCCCGGATGCCAACGCGGAGACGTTTAAATTTGGCTGGTTTCGCAGCGGCGACGAAGGCTTTTACGAAACCGACGAACGCGGGCGCATGTACTTCTTCATCACCGGGCGGATCAAGGAACTCATCAACCGGGGCGGGGTCAAGTTCAGCCCGTTTGATATTGAGGAAGTGCTGCTGGAAATCCCCGGCGTCAGGGTCGGGCTGGCAATCGCCTTCCGCAACGACTACTACGGCGAGGAAGTTGGCGCTTACGTCGTGCCGGAAGAAGGCGCGCAGTTGGACGCGGCGCAGATCATCGCCTACTGCCGGGAACGGCTGACATTCGAGAAAGCGCCGAAGGTGGTCATCTTCGGCACGGAGATTCCGGTGACAACGACTGGCAAGTACCAACGACTGCGGTTGCAGGACCGCTTCAGCGAGTGGGAACATACGCAGTTCAGGAAGGGATAAAAACATAACACAGAGGCTATAGAGGGTCTTTACGGGGGGATGAAGCATGTTCAAGCGGCTGAGGCGGGACAACCACCATCACACTACGCGCCTCGTCATTGACCAGAATTTGTGTCTGTCGTGCGGGGCGTGTGTGGCGGTGTGCCCGCCGGACTCGCTGTTCTTACGCGACATTCACTTAACCGTAGATCACACCACCTGCACCCGCTGCGACCGCTGCGCGGCCATCTGTCCGGTTCACGCGCTGGCGCTCGTTCCTCAGGAAGCTAACCAACATGAAAACGGCGTATGACCTTCTGGTAATCGGCGCCGGCCCGGCGGGGTCGGCGGCGGCGATCCGCGCTGCCGAAGCCGGTTTATCGGTGCTGCTGGTCGAAAAACGTCAGGAAATCGGCGCGCCGGTGCGCTGCGGCGAGGCCACCGATATTGAGACTGCCGAACGTTTTATGCCTGTCAGCCCACGCTGGGCGCTGCATCCTGTCACCAGCTACGCGATTTTTAACGCGCGGGGCGAAAGTGTAGTCGTGCCGCCCAGTTCGCCCACGCTGATTATTGACCGCCGCGCCTTTGATCTGTCTCTGGCGGAACGCGCCGCCCGGCTTGGCGCTGAGGTGCGCGTGGGTACAACGGCGGTCGGCCTGCTGCATGAAGGCGGCAACGGCAGCGGCGCGGTGACCGGCGCGCGGCTGCGCGGGCTGGGCCGCGATGTCGAGGTGCGCGCCCGCCTGGTGATCGCCGCCGACGGCGTGGAGTCGCAGGTCGCGCGCTGGGCTGGCCTTAAGACGATTCCCCCGCTGGCCGATTATTATGTCGGTTTTCAGTTCACGTTAAGTGGGCTGGCCGGGCGCATCAACCCTGACCACTGTGAATATCACGTCGGCGCGACAAGCATCGCGCCGGGCGGCTATGTATGTGTGTTCCCTAAAAGTGACGACCGGGCGAATGTCGGTCTGGTGATCGCTGCCAGTCAGGCGCGGGCCACCAGCGCCCAGGCGTGGCTGGAACGGTTTATCGAGCGGCGGTATCCGCGCGCGGGTGTTTTGAGTGTCGTGGCGGGTGGCATCCCCGTGACCGGCGCGCTGAAAACAATGGTGACGGACGGCCTGATGGTGGTCGGTGACGCGGCGCATCAGGCCGACCCGCTGACCGCCGGCGGCATCAGCCTGGGTATGATCGGCGCGGAACTGGCGGTTCAGGTGGCGGTGGCCGCGCTTCAGCGCGGTGATGTATCGGCGCGGGCGCTGCGTGAGTACGACGGACTGTGGCAGGCGCGTTTTGGCAAAATGCACGCCGCGCTGTACGCCGTTCGTAAAATTCTCACGCGCATGGCCGAAGCCGACTTTGATACGCTGGTCGCGCTGGGGGCGCGGCTGCCGCTGGACACGATGAGCCACGCTGAACTTATCACGCAGTTATTGAAAGCGCACCCGGCGCTGCTGCTGGAAGCGCGCACGCTGGTAACAACGGGCTTACTCCTGAAGTAAAGCGC
>JARKOK010000542.1 GCA_029975765.1 Aggregatilineales bacterium | reverse complement strand
TCACCTCGTCAGTGGTGACGGGTATATGCTGCGTTGGTTGATTTTCGCGCCGGATCATCAGAATTGGGCGTTCATTTTCCAGTCTGGACATGACGTTTTGTTACCTCGTCTGACAGGTAAGCCGTATCCTATATACCGGACTATTATAGCTCACGTTCCCGTTGCAAGTGGAATCGGGACCGTATCGGACTCGGCAATGCCGACCCACAAACCCTGATCGGTATAAACCGCCGTCGCCTGCGCGTTCTGGTTTTGCGCCACGCCGCGCGACGTGTTCCGGTAGTAAGCCTTCACGTTGGCCGCGCCGGTCGCAATATTGGCTGCCGGCAGTTGGTTAATCGAAAATTCCATTTTGTGAACGCAGCTTTGGCGCGGCCCCAGCAGGCGGATTTCACTTTCCGGGTACGAGCCGCCGCCCTGAGCCGTACCCGCCGACAGCCGGCCAGGGGAATTAAAGACAATACCCAGGCCGCTGGTCGCGCCGTCGTCACCGATCCGCACCTGATTTTCATCGTACACGATGGCGACCGTGCCGATGGACGTATTGGTTACAATGATGGTGATGGTCAGCACGCCGCCAGGCGTGTTCGGCACGGCGGACGAACGCACCCGCAGGGTGATCGGGCTGGCGGCGGCGCGGCCAATCAATGATTGGTGCTGGGCGCGGTTGGTGCCCTGCCGCAGCCAGGCACACGGTATGCTTTCGTCAATGTTGGGCACCAGTGATGATACAAACCGGGGCAGCGTGCCGGGACCGGCAAACACCGCCAGCAGCAGCAGGAGAAAAATGCCGACCAGAAGATTGGTATTGCCCGCCCTGCGAAAGATGCCCACCGTTTTATTCCTGTTCTTGCAGCCAGTCAGCCGTTGACTGGATGAGCGCGGTTAACTTCACTGTTTTCATATTGTGCCACAGAATACCGCTATCGTGCCCGCGAAACCACGTATACTGCCGGCGGATAAAATCATGCGTGGCGATTTTGGTAGCGGCTGCCGCGTCGTCCAGCGGCAGGCCGTCGAGCAGGTGCGCGGCCAGTTCGCGGTAGCCGAGGCCGCTCATGGCGGGCAGCGTCCGGCTGTAACCGCTGTCCAGCAGGCGCCGCACTTCTTCGACAAACCCGTGGGCGATCATCTCATCCACACGCCGGTCAGCCTGCGCGTACAGGTCGGCACGTTCCAGCGTCAGCCCATACTGCCGGATGGCGTAGGGCGGCGGCTGTTTGCGCTGGAGTTCGCTGATTGGCAGGCCGGACACCAGAAACACTTCCAGCGCGCGCACCACGCGGCGCACGTTGCGGAAATCAATCGCGGCGGCAGCGGCAGGGTCATAATCGCGCAGCCGGTCGTGCAGGGCAGCAGCGCCGTGTTCGGCGGCGAAGGCTTCCAGTTCCGCCCGGAGGGTATCATCCGGCGGTACTTCCGGCACGGTCCAGCCTTCGATCACCGCGCTGATATACTGACCCGTGCCGCCCACCAGCAGCGGCGTGTGTCCGCGTCCGTGTATCGCATTGATGGTATCGTAGGCCAGCTTCTGGTACTGCGCCAGGCTGAGGTTATCGTCGGGGTCAACCACATCGAGCAGGTGATGGGGGATGCGAGCACGCTGCTCACGGGTTGGTTTGGCGGTGCCAATGTCCATGTAGCGGTAAATCTGACGGCTGTCGGCATTGATGATTTCACCGTTTACGGCTGCCGCAAGGCTGACAGCCAGCCCCGTTTTCCCGACCGCCGTCGGCCCCAGGACAACAATTAATGGCGCGGCCATGTGACGGACACCCGCGTGCCTTTCCCTTTGCGGCTGACCACCCGCAGGCGCGCCTTAACATCGGCGGCCCGTTCCCGCATCGAAGCCAGACCGATACCCGAAGATGCGGCGCGGGGATTAAAACCAGAACCGTTGTCGTGTATAGACAGGTCGGCACGGCGCGGCAGTTCATTAAGTTCAATCACGACTTCGGTGGCGTTGGTATGTTTCATGACATTGGTCAACGCTTCCTGCGCGATACGGTAAAACGCGATGTGGACATCCGGTGGCAGGGGGTGCCGCGCCTGCAAATTGATTTTGAGTGTTATATCCACCGGCTTGCGAACCTTGACGGTATCCACCAACTGCGCCAGCAGCGTTTCAAGGCG
>JARKOK010000508.1 GCA_029975765.1 Aggregatilineales bacterium | reverse complement strand
CATGGTATTGATGATGCCGATGCTGCCGATCAGCAGCGACAGCAAACCCATGATCGTCACCAGTTGGTTGATGTTATTCGCCAGATCGGTGTAATTCTGGCGCAGGTCTTCGGTCGTCTGGGTGGTCAGGTACGGGAACGCCTCCCGCAGCGCCGTATCCACTTCGACCACCCGCGCCGGGTCTTGCAGCCGCACGTAAACATCCTCGGCGTTCACCGGCACATCGCCAAACAGCGGCAGGGAGTGCTGGTCGAGATAATAGAAGCCAAACAGCGCGCCCATCACATCGTTGGAGGCCGGGTCTTTGACTTCCATCTCGGTTGTCACCACGCCGCGCACGACAAAATCGCCGGTCGCGCCGCTGATCTGCACCGTGTCGCCCACGACCACGCCCAGCGTTTCCGCCACCTGCTCGCTGATCACAACGTCATGGGGGTCGCGCAGCACGTCCCTGAGCGGCGTGCCGTCGGTGGTTGTCACCGCGCCGTAGAAGGGATACACCGCCGCGTCAATGACGACCGGCGATACCTGCGTGATCTGTTTGCCTGTCGCCGAACTGCTGATGGCCGCGCCCTTGCCCGTGCCGAGGAACAGTTCCAGCATTCCGGCCAACGGCTGGCGGTACGTCAGTTCCACCTGGCCGGGATAATTATCGTCCGCCCAGGTCTGAATGGTTGCCAGACCCGCGCCGCTGATGGTGTACATATCCATCTGCTGGCCGAAAAACGAGACCGTAGTTCGGGTCAGCACGCCGGCGTCCACCCCCTGCTGCACCTGTTCCGACGATGACATAACCGCCGCCGCCGCGCGGAACTGGATGTCGCCCCGGTTGTTCTCCTGCAGGTTGCCGGTCAGCGTCGCGCCAATCATCGCCGCCAGGGTTTGCAGGCTGACGATGGCCGCCACCCCCGCCGCGATGCACAGCAGCGCGAAAAAGGTACGCTGGCCGTTCACCCGCAGATCATTCAGCGAGTGCCGGATATAAAAGCTCAGTTGTTCGAACATGGCATCAGCCCTGCCCGGCACTGCCGCGCTGCATGATGGCGGCCATTTCCGCCGTCGCACGTTTCTCTTTCATCACCTGGACGGCGGCCATCTGCGCGCTGGACTGCGGGTCGAAGTCGGCGGCGATATGCCCGTCCACCAGACTCACCAGCCGTTCCATCTGCGAGGCCACGTTGGGGTCATGCGTCACGACGACAATCGTCGTGCCCATTTGACGAATATCGCGGAAGGCTTCCAGCACCGTTTCGCTGGCGCTGGAGTCGAGGTTGCCGGTCGGTTCGTCCGCCAGCAGCAGGGGCGGTTCGTTCGCCAGCGCGCGGGCGATTGCCACACGCTGCTGCTGCCCGCCGGAAAGCTGCGTCGGGCGGTGATGCAGCCGGTCGCCCATACCGAGCATCGCCAGCAGGTCACTGGCGCGTTTGCTGGCGTCAAATTTGCGCCGGCGGGCAAACTGCACCGGCAGCGCCACATTTTCCAGCGCGGTCAGCGTGGGGATGAGGTTAAATGCCTGGAACACGAACCCGATTTTCTCGTTGCGAATGCGGGTCAGATCGCGTTCGCCCAGGTTGGTGATGTCCGTCCCATCAATGAACACGCTGCCAGAAGTGGGGGTATCCAGCCCGCCGATAATCCCCAGCAGCGTGGACTTGCCGCTGCCGGACGGCCCAATAATGCCCAGCATCTCGCCGCGCTGCACCGTCAGCGTAACGCCGCGCAGCGCCTGGACGGTGACTTCGCCCACCTTCAAGTCTTTCGTGACCTTTTCCGTTCGCAGGACAAAGTTGTTGCTGCCGTTCATGCGTTGGTTTCCTGTAGCTGGTTGACTGTAAGGTATATACGCATTGAGGCGGCCAAATGTTGCGGAGTCAGCACAAATCAGGGGATACGGCTCATGCACTGCCGGCGAAGAGGGGGGTTATTCGCCGATGATGGCGGCCAGCAGATCATCCAGCGTCAGATCGTTCGCCAGGGTTTCGGCATCGGCAAGCACCTGGGAGGATACATCTGCCGCCAGTTCAGTGTACAGGGCTTCAACCCGCAGGCGGCTGTCCGGTCGCAGGGGATAGTGCAGCACAAACACCAGAATTTCAAGCGCGCGCGCGGTATTCTGCTTCTCGATCAGCAATTCCGCGATCTTAATCAGCGTGTCCATGACCATCAGCATGGCATCATTCCGCAGAGCGATCTTTAAGGTTTTATGAAAGCGGCCCATCAAATCGTCATAATTCATCAGCGTGAAATCCTGGCTGGCGTGAGCTGCCTCTCTTACAGTAGCGAGTGCGGCCTTACACTGACCTTACAGTGGCAGAAAACAAGTGAGGGCGGCGGCTGCCGCCCTCAAAATGAGGACCTAGAAGGATGACACGACATTGGAGAATAAATTCCCCACCGTTGGCCCCAGAACCGTGATCAGCGCCAGAACCACCATCGCTACCAGAATCAGGATTAATGCATATTCCAGTAGGCCCTGTCCCTCCTCTCGCGGACGGAATGACATGCTAACGCCCCCTGAATGATGAAGG
>JARKOK010000486.1 GCA_029975765.1 Aggregatilineales bacterium | reverse complement strand
AGTATCCGCTTTTTACAGGCGGCATAAGCTAGGTCCTCCAATCGGTGAGTGATCCCTATCGCAGCGCAGCCCGGCCAGATTGGGTTGAGGCCGTCCGTATTCAGTATAGGCGAAAACAGGAATAAGCCCAATGCTGCTATTTTAACGCAAGGCGTGACAGTTTGCGAACAGGGATAGGCCGGCGATGGCGAGAAAGGTCACAACGTAAGCCGCAACCCGGCGGGCAGCGTATGATCATTACCCACTAATGACGACCAGAGGGTTATCTTCTGGTTGGGGCTGAGGCAGCCGCCCCTGCATACTCCAGGGTCCGGTCCAGGTAATTTCAACATCGGCCAGCTTGCCACGCCAGTCCCCGGCATCCTCGAAGAACACCAGCTTGTTCTGCGGCGTGCGCCCGCGCCATTTACCTTTGTGCCGGTCTTCCACCAGTACGGAAACGGTTTTGCCCAGCGAGCGCCCGTTGATTTCGGCCAGCACCTGCGCCTGCAAATCCTCGATAGCCTGCAAGCGGCGGCGCTTCTCCGCATCCGGCACGTCGTCCGGCATAGTACGCGCGCTGACGGTATGCGGGCGCGGGCTGTAACGCGCCAGATGCGCTTTGTCGAGTTTCAGTTCCGCCAGCACATCGTAGGTGTGCTGGAACTGCGCGTCCGTCTCGCCAGGGAAGCCGACGATAATATCCGTATGAATCGCCACATCGGGGATACGCGCGCGGATTTTCGCCACCAGCGCGCGATAGTCGTCGGCGGTATAACCGCGTTTCATGCGGCGCAGCACCTCGTCGTCGCCGGCCTGAATTGGAACTTCAATGTGCGGCATCACGCGCGGCAGTTCCGCGACGGTATCCAGCAGCTTATCTGTCATCCAGTTGGGATGGCTGGTGAGAAAACGGATCCGCTCCACGCCGGTTTCTTCGGCTGCGTCATGCACGATGTGCAGCAGGTCGGCCCGATCGGTGCCGTCGGGAATGTCCTTGCCGTAGCGGTCAACAATCTGCCCCAGCAGCGTGATTTCCTTCACCCCTTGCAGGGCGAGGCTGCGAACGTGGGCCACGATTTCACCGACGCTGCGGCTGCGTTCCACCCCCCGGCGGCGAGGAATGATGCAGAACGAACAGGAATGCGAGCAGCCGTATACCACCGGCACATGCGCGCTGATGAGGCTGCCCTGCTCATGAGCGGGCAGGATGATGTCCCCATCCTGGAGCGCGTCGCGATGCTGGCGCGCCTGTGCTTCCAGTGCCAGAACGTCGGCTTCATCCAGCCGGCTGTAGAGGAATTCTACCATCGGCTGCGGGTCGCTGGGGGCCATAAACACATCCACAAACGGCACGCGCTGGCGCAGCCTGAGCGCATCCTTTACCCCCACCAGACAGCCCATCACCCCGATAACCTTGTCCGGGTTATGGTTTTTCAGACGTTTAAACTCATGCAGGCGGTTGTACGCCTTGTCTTCGGCGGACTGCCGCACAACGCAGGTGTTGACCACCAGAATATCGGCCTCCTGCGCGTTCAGTGTGGCGTGATAGCCAATTCGTTCCAGCTCGGACGCGAGGCGCT
>JARKOK010000460.1 GCA_029975765.1 Aggregatilineales bacterium | reverse complement strand
TGGAAGCTGTTCACCCACATCACCTTCCTGAAGGGTGACATTCATGCCAATGATCTGCCCATCCCGTGAGAGTTCCTGTTCGGGCGGATAGGTCGCCGTGACCAGCGTGCGGGTGGCCGTTGGCAGTCCATCCTCATCGGTTTCGCCAATCAGCAGCAACACCAGTCCCGGACTGACCTGCCGGAAGATGCTCGTCTCACTGCGGCGGACTTCACGGCGGTCATCAAACTCGAAACGCAGCACCGCGCCGGTGTTCATGGTCAGCAGGAAGGATGCGCCTGTGCCGATGTCGTCGAAGAAAGCGGCATTCTCCTCCGACCAGGGAATGCCAATCACCGGACGCACCGACATGCCATTGACAAACGATGCGGTATCGGGGTTGAGGTCAAAGCGCCATTCAGAAGCCTGAACGCGACGGCGCTGCACCACCCAGACACGCGGCGCATCCCCATCAGGCAGGATCACCTGCAAATTGACCGGATACGCCACTTCGCGTCCGCTGTCACCGCCCTGAATCACATCATCCTGCGCTTCCAGCGCCAGCGGCGTAGGGGTCGGACTGACCAGCGGGGTTGGCGTAGGGCTAATTTCCGGCGTAGTTTCAATTGCGTCCGACGAGCGCCCACCGAGCAACCGTGTGAACATCAAGCCGAAGAACAGCACTGCCACCACGCCTACCGCAAGAATCACCTTCGGCGAAGGCTTGCCAGAAGTGGGTTTAACTTCATCCTCTGGCGCATCCAGCACGACGTTCTGTTTCGCCGCATCTTGCACTCTGCCGGGTGTCCGCGCCCAGCGCGACCCAACCGGAACGAGTGCGGCTTCGTCGTAGCGTTTGAGCAGTTCGGCGGCGACCTGTCGTTCGAGTTCGTCTGACCCCACTGCGCCTGCCGTGCGGATTTCACGCTCGTAGGCGGCTTTGTAGGCCCGCTGGCGGTCTGTTGGGACCAGTTCCCAGAGCGCATGAAGTTCACTCAGCGACAGTCCGCGCAGTTCGTCGAGTGTGTGATAACGCAGCACGTCCATTATGAAACCCCTCCGATCACGCTGCCGCTGCCGCCCAGCGCTGCCTGTTTCCGCATGGCTTCGGTGTAGGCAGCATCGCCATCATTGCCTGGCGTTTCAACGGTGACATCCACCTGCGGCTCAACGGTGATGTCGGGTTCAACTTCGATCTGGGGACGTACCTCCAGCGGTGGATGAACAGTCGTCTGGGGGACTGCCATCATGCCAAACGCTGTGATTTCGTTGGGAAGCATTTGGGCGCTGTGTTCCAGACGATTGACTTCCTCACGCGCGGTGTCATAGGACAGATTGCCGTCAGCCCGTACCTGCTCGACCAGTGCCGTCCGCGTCTCTTCGGTCAGACGACCCTCCGGTGACGACTTGACTTCGCGCACCACCTGTTCCGCCTGCGTGCCGGAAATCCCCAGGCGCAGCGCCTGATCCGCAAACAAGCCAAAGCGCGACAGATCCTGCTGAATGGGTGGTTTCTCATCGCCAACCGGCATGACCCCCATTGCCCGCGCCATGCGATCCGCCACCGTCAGATGGTCAGCACCACCGGTGGCAGGCTGCCCGTTCTGGATGCGCTCCGCCTGCATCCCCCGGATGACATCGCCCATCACTCCGGCGACATCGCCGCCACCGGAGACCTTCAACTGCCCCAGCATGACCTGCATTTGCAGTCGCGCCACATTCGCCAGCGCCTCGGCGCTCGCTTCCAGCCGCGCCGCCACCTGGTCGAAGCGGCTCATATCACCTTTGCCATCCTTTTCCATCATCGCCCCCAGCGTGGAATGGGTGCCAGAGGAGGCTTTCAGTGCATCGGAGACATGCTGTTCCATCTCTTCACTGTTCATCTCCGCGGCATAATCGCTCTTGTCCTGTCTGCGTCGAGCATCCGTTTTGTCCTCACCTCCTTCATGCAAAGGCACAGCAGCGACAGGTGTAAACATCCCGGTGCGCCGCGCTCGGGCAGGCGTGAAACTGGAAACCATCTCGCCGTTTTCATCCTCAAACCAGTCGGCATCGTTCTGGGGACGTGCGCCGCGTTTGCGCTTGGCGTCCTTCGGCAGCGTCCAGCCTTCCAGTGCTTCGCCGACTGCCGGAACCAGCATCGGACGCGAGACGAGTCGTCCGTATTCGTCGTACTCCGCTTTTGCCGGGTCGCGGTCACTCAGCAGCGCCGCGCCGACTAAGGGTCCGGCAGCACGCCCGATGACGGGAATATTGCGTGCCACCTGCCGCGTGGCTGCGCCTTCGGTGAACTGCTCGGCGGCTTCCCCTAACGCTGTCCCGCGCACACCGGGCAGATGGGTCAGCGTTCGCGCCGCGTTACTCAGACTGCCAAATCCGCCAAACATCAAGCCTGCGGTCTGGGCGGTGGTCGCGCCGTTGTTGAGGGCATTCATGCCCGCCAGGGCATTCGACCCCATGCTGGTCGCCAACGATGCGCCGCCCGTTGCCGCCGCCGCTGCACCGGTGACGGCAGCCGAGGTGACCGAACCAGGCGAAAGCAGGACATTGCCCGATACCTGACCCATCGCGTTGAACAGCCGGTTGAAGCTGTTCCAGACCGCCTTGATGCCCGACCACAGCGTAATCACGATGAACACCAGGCAGATCATGCCGATACCGATGATGGCAGCGGCGCTGCCCGTCGCCGCGCCCGCCAGGAAGAAACCAATCACCAGCGCCTGAATCAGGGCGATGATGGTGGTCTGGACGATCAGTTCAATCCACTGGTTGATGATATTGTGGGCGATGCTCTCGGTGCGTTTGAAGAACGCGAACAGAATCGCCACCCCAAACGAGACGAAGGTGATGCCCATCGCAATCGTGATCAGCAGATGCACCACCTGTTCAGCCAGCGCGAATAAGAGCAGCGGCCACGCCGTCAGCGCCCGCTGCTGCGAAGCGCCCGCCAGCGCGACTGCCGCATCGCGGACACTTTCATCGACCCCATCCCAGGTGCCCGGTGAAGTGGTGTGGTCAAAGTAGCCGCCGGGCATGTTCCAGTCCATCGGTACCACCGATGTACCACCCGCCCCCGCCCAGGTCGACGAGTTTGGGTTGAGCAGGTAAGGCGGACAGCCGGGCGAATACACCGGCTGCGGGTAGCCCATCACATCCTGGGCATGACCGCGCAGATACGCCAGCGTGATGTCCAGCCCGTCAATCGGTCCGGGTCCCGCCGCCCCCGGCAGATACACATCGAAGTGATCGCACAACGCGCCCAGGTCGAGATCATTGGAGTTGACCTGCGCAAGCGACGAGAAATCCCCGGCATTGTCGTCCAATCCCTGAAGCACGCTCAGGTACATCACCTGGCTGATATTCAGCCGGAAGGTGTTCATGCCCTGATAGAAGCTGGGGCCAATCGTGAAGAACATCACGCCCGCCACATACCACATGATGGCGCTGCGCGGCGCGACTACATCCAGCCGGATGAACGCCGCCAGCAGGTAGGTAATCCCCAGCACCAGCAGCGCGACGATAAAGACCCAGCTCAGCGCCAGCCCCAGGCTGTTGTTGGTCTGGGCGATGATCGGCATGAAGGCATTTTCGATCAGCCATTGATTCACCAGTTTGATGGTGTAGCCTGCCATCAGCACGGCTTCTTGCAGACTCCAGTGAACCCCAGCGATCAGCACGATAATGCTGTATTGCAGCTCATCAATCATGCGTGCGAAATCAGGCATGGTCGCTCCTTTCTGCTAATCGGCGACATCGCCGGAACAATACGGGTTGGCGGTGTTGACCCAGGTGATGCGGTTACCGCCGTCACCATCCAGCAGATAGGCGAACTGACGTACCGTTCCGGCGGGGATGAATGCCGCCAGTCGATAGGTGCGCGTTGAACCGGGCGCAAGAGGGTCATAGTTTTCGTTGGTGAACCCTGCCGCCTGCATCGCCACTTCCGAGGTACGCCACGTCCCAGTCTGTTCACCGCTGGCGGTGTTGATGCGCGTGATGACCATTAGCGCGACGGGGATGGTCTCATAGGTTGTGCTCCCCAGATTGCGAATTTCCAGCCGCCACGTCACCCGATTAAGCGCCCCGGCGGGTTGACTCTCTACATTTTGCAGCCGGAAACGCAGCCGCAGCGGTGCGCCCTGCTGCCCGACAAAGACCGCATCCCCCACATAAAAATCCTGCGGCGGCGTGATGGTGTAAGGGGTGGGCGGCGGCGGCAGCGTCGGCTGTGGTGTGCCTGCCAGCGTGGTCGCCGTTGCCTGGGGTACCGCCGTTGGACAGGTGTAGGACGCGGTGTCGGTCACCAGCGTACCGCACGCCAGCGCTGCAAAGAGCAGCATGACCGGCGCGACCAGCAGATAGATCGAGCGCAGCAGCATCGAACGCTGCACCTGAGCCAGAGACAGTTCATTCTTCATCACAGTTCGCCTCATTTAAGGAATTAGACCGGGTTGATTGCCGGGCGTGAGCAGCAGCGTGAAGCGCACGTTGCCCCCACGACGGCTGTTGGGCAGCGGCCAGACCTTGCCAAAATACGGCACGACCACTCGCGCCTGCGCGGAAGTCACGACCTGTAATTGGGCGAAGCCGCTGCTGTCGGTGAATGCCTGCGCGATGACACGGTTGGTTCCGACTTCGACTACCCGCACCGAAATGCCCGATACCCCTTCCGCCGGATCGACGGCGCGGTTGCCATTCTCGTCGTAGGCGATCACCACCGAAACCGTGACTAAACTCGGTGGAATCGGGGTCGTGGTGGGCTGCACTGTCGGCGGCGCACCAACCAACTCCACTCCAGCAGCAGGCATCGGCTGCGGTGTGGGCGTATAGGTTTCGACAGGCGGCGGAATAATCAACGTGTTGGCCGTCCCGCGAAAGACCTGTACCGCATCCAGCGCCAGCACATAGCCTTCGCTCTGCGGATTGCGCTGCTGGGCGCTGCGAAGTTCCAGCGTGTGCATCCCGCGTCCAACGGTGTAAACCCGTGTGCCGGGAAAGGCCAGTTCCGGCGCGTAAGCGTCTACCGTGTCGATGACCACGCCATCCACCACCACCTGAAAGATGCCCATGTTGCGGGCGGCAATGTAGCGGATCCGCAGTCCTTCGCCTTCAAATATGAAGCTGGCGTAGCTCTGCACATTCTCGCTGCGATGATACTGCCCACGACTGGCATTCGCGTGCAGACGCGGTTCCCAGGGGGTGCTGTAGCGCACCGCTGGATTATCTGACTCGAAGCTGTACCAGCCTTCATAGGGCGGTGGTTCATGAGTCGCGTCGGGCAGCGGCTCGACAGGCTGCGGCGGCGCTGGCAGCAGGATCGTCCCCGGTGGAAACGGCGTGAGCGTGGGCGGCACGTACACACCGGGCATGACCGCGCTGATTTCGACCACCCGTGTCGCGAGTGTCGGGGTCAGCGTTGGCGTGAAGGTCGCGGTCGGTGTTGCGGTGTAGGTAGCGGTCAGTGTCGCCGTCGCGGTGGGTGTGTTGGTTGCCGGGGGCGTGCGCGTTGGTGTATTCGAGGGAGTCAGCGAGGGCAGCACCATCAGGGTTGGCAGCGCTGCTGTCACCTGGTCGCGCTGCTTAAATAACAGGTAAAAGACCGTGCCCCAGGTCACCAGGCACAGCACCGCCAGCATCAACAAAAAACGCCGCATTCGTCCACCTCCGTCTCTCACTGAGACTCAGCGTAACAAATGCGGCGCGGCTAACCCGTGTAGGATTACACTTTTAGCCCGTCAATTTTGACAAATCGCGCGGAAAAATTACATCAGGCTTCGGTGGTAGCAAAACCCTCGGCCACCGCCCGGCTGATGAGGTGTTCATTGGTGGCTGCGCCGAAGCGCTGTTTCAGCTTATAGCGCAGGAAATAGGCGCGGCGCATGGGGATATCGAGCTGGCGGGCGATGTAGGCAATATGCAAACCCTGCATCAGCAGCCGCAGCATGGC
>JARKOK010000456.1 GCA_029975765.1 Aggregatilineales bacterium | reverse complement strand
GACCCCCACTATTTTAATACCATTAACTTCCGCGACCCGCATGGCGCGAACCTTGAACTTGCGACCGACGGCCCCGGCTGGACGATGGACGAAACCGCCGACGGCATGGGCCTGGAGTATCGCCCACCGCCGCCCGAAATGCTGGTCAGCAACCGGGATGAGGCGCGCATCCGGGCAGAAACATGGCCGGAGCCAGTTGCACAGATTGATGGTGAGATGGCGCTGCTGAACGGGATGCACCATATTTCAGCGATTGGCATGAACATCGAACGCACGAATGAATTCTACGGCGGTCTGCTGGGGATGCGGCTGGTGAAACGCACGTCGAACTTTGACGACCCGAAATCGGCGCACTGGTACTGGGGGGTGGATGAGGGCAATCCCGGCACACTCATCACTTACTTTGAACGCCACCCGGCGCGCGAAGGGTATGCGCAGATGGGGGCGGGGCAAACGCATCACTTCGCGCTGGCAGTAGCCAGCGAGGATGAGCAGCGCGAGTGGCGCGGGAAACTGATAGAAGCGGGTTATCGAGTATCCCCGATTATGGATCGGGTGTATTTCAAGAGCATTTACACTAATGACCCGGACGGCCATATTGTTGAACTGGCGACGGTTGGGCCGGGCTTCGCGGTGGATGAGCCGGTCGAAACACTTGGTACGGCGCTGAAACTGCCGCCCTGGTTGGAGCCGCAGCGGTCAGGCATCGAAAGTGGCTTAAAGCCGCTGGTTGTCCCCGGATGGCGGGCGCCGGAGGAAGCGTGATGGCCGCGCTGAATTTACATCAGGGACAACCGGTGCTGGCCGCCGGAGAACCGTTAGACAAAGCTCAGGCCGTGATGCTGATGCTGCACGGGCGCGGCGCGTCGGCGCAGGATATTCTTTCGCTGGCGTGGGAGTTTCAGCAGCCCGGCTTTGCCTATGTCGCGCCGCAGGCGGCTAACCAGACCTGGTATCCGAACCGCTTCACCGCGCCGATCAGCAGCAATGAACCCTGGCTGTCGTCGGCGCTTGAAGTCATCAGCAGCCTGGTGGAGCATATCACAGCGGCGGGTATCGGGCTGGAGCGCATCATGCTGCTGGGGTTCTCGCAGGGGGCGTGCCTGACGCTGGAATATGCCGCCCGCCACGCGCAGCGCTACGGTGGGCTGGTGGGCTACAGCGGCGGGCTGATTGGCCCGGACGATACGCCGCGTGATTATGGCGGGGCGTTCGATAACACCCCCGTTTTTCTGGGGTGCAGCGATGTGGATTTTCACATTGCGAAGGAGCGCGTGCTGGAAAGTGCCGACGTGTTTCGCCGGATGGGGGCAGATGTGACGACCCGGTTGTATCCCAATATGGGGCATACCATCAACGAGGATGAGATCAGCACCGTGCGCGAGATGATGGCGCGGCTGACAGGGGCAGCGCCATAAGGACATGGCGCCGCCGTATCCCTCAGGATGACGATAGGACAAACGATACAGGGCAGGCATGGCATTTGTAGTTGCCGTGCCTGCCCTTTTTGTTTATCCTTTATAAGGAAAATTAGGCATTCTAGCCAAACACAGGTGAATAAATATGGTTACTTCCCGAACTGTCCCCTCTGACATCGAAATCGCGCAGAGCGCCAACCTTGTCCACATCAACAAAATAGCCGAACAGCTCGGTCTTGACCCGGAGACTGACCTCGAACACTACGGCAAATACATGGCAAAAGTGAATCTCGATGTACTTGACCGTCTGAAAGATCGCCCGGATGCCAAGTACGTTGATGTAACCGCCATCACGCCGACACCCCTGGGCGAGGGCAAGTCCACGACTTTAGTGGGGCTGGGCCAGGCAATGAAACACATCGGCAAACGGGCGGTGATCACCATCCGGCAGCCGTCGCAGGGGCCGACCTTCGGCATTAAAGGCGGCGCGGCGGGCGGCGGATACAGCCAGGTGGTGCCGATGGAGAACTTTAATCTCCATCTGACAGGTGATATTCACGCGATCACCGCCGCGCATAACCTGATCGCAGCGATGATTGATAACCATCTGTATCATGGCAACGCGCTGAATCTGGATATGCACAAGATTGCCTGGCGGCGCGTGATGGACCTGAATGACCGGGCGCTGCGGAACGTGATCGTCGGTCTGGGTGAAAAGGAAGACGGTATTCCGCGTCAGACCGGCTTTGATATCACGGTGGCGTCGGAAATCATGGCGATCCTGGCGCTGACCACTTCACTTGAAGACCTGCGCGCACGGATTGGCAGGATTGTGATTGGCTATAACAAGGACAAGCAGCCGGTCACGGTTGAGGACCTGAAAGCGGCAGGCGCGGCAACAGTGCTGCTGCGTGACGCGATCAAGCCGACGCTGCTGCAAACGCTGGAAAATACGCCGGCGATGGTACACTGCGGGCCGTTCGCCAATATCGCGCATGGTAACTCATCGGTGCTGGCGGATATGATCGCCGTCAAATGTGCGGATTATGTGCTGACGGAGTCGGGCTTTGGTGCGGACATCGGCGCGGAGAAGTTCTTCGATATTAAGTGCCGCGCGTCAGGGCTGCGCCCGAATGCGGCGGTGCTGGTGGTCACGGTGCGCGCGCTCAAGGCGCATACCGGCAAATACAAAGTGGTGGCGGGCAAGGCGCTGGATGCGGGACTGACGAGCGAGAATGTGGCCGATGTGGAACACGGCGCGGCTAACATGGTTCGGCATCTGGAAAATATGCGTAAATTCGGCGTGAATCCAGTGGTTGCTATCAACGCCTTTGCGACGGATACCCAGCCTGAAATTGATGCGATCCGGGAAATTGCGCTGGCGGCAGGCGCGACAGGCGTGGCGGTGGCCCGGCACTGGGCAGAAGGCGGCGCGGGCGCGACTGAACTGGCCGAAATGGTCGTGGACGCCTGTAACCAGCCGAACGACTTCAAATTCCTGTATCCGGTAGACTGGCCGATCAAGAAGAAAATCGAAACGATTGCGACCGAAATCTACCGCGCTGACGGGGTGGATTACACCCCCGAAGCCGACAAACAGATTGAAACGTTTGAGAAAAACGGTTTCGGCGGCCTGCCGATCTGCATGGCAAAAACACACCTGAGCTTTACCGCCGAACCGTCGGTGAAGGGCGCGCCGGTTGGCTTCCGCCTGCCGGTTCGTGAGGTGCGGGCGTCGGTCGGGGCGGGGTTCATCTATCCTCTATGCGGCGAGATGCGAACGATGCCCGGCCTGCCGAAAACGCCGGCTGCCGAAGCGGTTGATCTGAATGATGAAGGTAAGGTCGTGGGGCTGTTCTAGAAAATCGCCAATTGTGGGATGAGATCGGGGCGGGTCACAGACCTGCCCCGCAGCTTTTAAACTAGTGGTGGCCGTTGGCAGCGCCGGCCAGCGGCAGCCGCACGTAAACAATCGTGCCCTGATTGGGACGACTGTCGAGGCTTAACTGGCCGCCGTGCAGTTCGGTCAGGCGTTTGGCGATCATCAACCCCAGGCCAAGCCCCTGCTGTTCATACACAGCACGCTCAAACTGCATATAGGCGCCAATACTGTTGAGCTGTTCCGGCGTTAACCCGCGACCATAATCGCGGACCGTGAGCAGGAAAGTGCCGTCACTCACCTGGGACTGAATTTCGACCGGCGTGCCGGGGGTAGAGAACTTAAAGGCGTTGTCCACCAGTTCTTCGACGATCTTCTCCAGACTGTTGGTATAAATCCGCACATTCGCTTCAGTCAGGTGAACATGTAAATCCGACTCCCGGTTCATGTTCGCGGCTTTGTGGCGTGCCATCGTCACGATGTGTGGCTGCGTGGCGAGGGGCGCGGTATTGCAGGCAGCTTCGATACGCTGCGGGTCAGCCATCATCAGTTCGACCTGAGCGTAAACCAGATAGTTTTCGGTCAGGCGGTGCAGCCGCAGGCCGGAATTGTAAATCGCCTCGATCATACTGTACGCCTGGCTGCGTTCAATCGTTTCGAAGTCCATCAGCAGCATTTCGGAATAACCAATAATGCCGGTTAAAGGGGTGCGAAGCTCGTGCGGCAGCGCCCGAACGATGTTGTCGCGCAGATTTTCCATGCGGCCTTCGAATTCCCGCGCGAGCGACTGGCGGCGTTCGAGGCGTGTGTCCACTGCCGCCAGTAATTCGGATGTTGTGAAGGGCTTGATGAGATAATCATCTGCTCCCAGTTCCATGCCTCTGCGCATGTCAGAGCGGTCAGCCTTAGCCGTGAGGAACATAAACGGGATATTGGCGGTCGCTACATCCCGGCGGAGTTCCAGCAGAACCCCGTACCCGTTCAGTTCTGGCATCATGATGTCACAGATAATCAGGTTCGGCTGATACTCGCGGGCTGTCTCAACGCCGACACGCCCGTTGGGCGCGCCGCGCACGTCAAAGCCTTCCAGTTGGAGCGTTTCCATCACGTTTTCGAGAATGGAACGCTCGTCTTCAATGACCAGAACTCGATGCATGGGGCCCTCTTACCAGAACATCATTCAACAGGCAGTGGAATAACTGCCTGTCATAATAAGAGTATACGTCGGTGAAATGCTTAATAGTCTTAAGATTTATCCGTAACTGGCCTGTGGGCGCTTTTTCATGAAGGTTTTATAATTGACCGCTATTCAGCAATGAGGACATCAAAGGATAATCTCGTGAGAAGTATCATTCCCTTTAATGACGGCTGGCTGTATTACGCGGGTGAGGTGAAGGCCGACGCGCCAGACAGCCAGTTCGAGCCGGTGACGCTGCCGCATACCAACATCGTGCTGCCGCATCACAATTTTGACAATCTGGAATACCAGTTCGTTTCGACCTACCGCAAACACTTCCGCCTGCCGGAAGCGCGCAATGGCCGCCGCGTTTACGTGGATTTTGACGGCGCGATGATCGCCGCCGAGGTGTTCCTGAACGGGCGTAAAGTGGGCGAGAACGAAGGCGGCTACCTGCCGTTCTCGTTCGATCTGACGGACTACCTGAACGAAGCCGGCGACAATCTGCTGACGGTGCGGCTGGATTCGACCGAGCGCCCGGACATTCCGCCTTACGGCGGCGTGGTGGATTACCTCACTTTCGGCGGTATCTATCGTGATGTCACGCTGCGCTATGTCGAGCCGTGCCATATCGAAAAGGTGTTTGTGCGGACGCTGGATGTGCTGACTGACAGGCCGCGCCTGGAGATTGAAATCACCATGCGTAACCAGGGGCCGGAAATTGGAGCAGAATTAGGAGCCAGCATTCATGATGCTGATGGTGAAAAAATCTCATTCAGCGATAACTGGGTGCGCGTTCCAGGATACAGCACCGAAACGTTTGTACTGGACGGTTTTAATCTCCCGCCGATTCGTCGCTGGTCACTGGATTCACCAACGCTTTATTCGGTTAAGTTCTGGTTCGGTAGTGAAGTACAGATCAGTGAAAACCCGTTACGCTTTGGCTTCCGTGAGGCTGTGTTCCGCGACGATGGTTTTTACCTCAACGGCGAAAAGGTCAAGCTGCGCGGGCTGAACCGCCACCAGACCTATCCTTACATCGGCGCGGCGGCCCCTGCGCGCTTGCAGCGTAAGGACGCCGACATCGTCAAGAACGAACTGGGCTGCAACATTGTTCGCACCTCACATTACCCGCAGTCACCGCACTTCCTCAACCGCTGTGATGAAATCGGCCTGCTGGTATTCGAGGAAATCCCTGGCTGGCAGCACATCGGCGATCAGGACTGGCAGGGCATCAGCCTGCGCGACGTGCAGGGCATGATCGAACGTGACCGCAATCACCCTTCAATTGTGCTGTGGGGCGTGCGGATTAACGAGTCGCAGGACAACGAGGCGCTGTATACGGCGACGAACGCGCTGGCGCACAAACTTGACCCGACGCGGCAGACTGGCGGCGTGCGTTACTTTCAGAACAGCCAGTTCTTAGAGGATGTGTTTACCTTCAACGACTTCTCCAACAGCGTGCAGGAGCCGGAACACACGCCGCATATGGTGACGGAATTCAACGGGCATATGTTCCCCACCAAGTCGTGGGACAATGAGGAGCGCCAGTTGGAACACGCGCTGCGCCACGCACGGATT
>JARKOK010000450.1 GCA_029975765.1 Aggregatilineales bacterium | reverse complement strand
TCGCCCGACCATCGAGATTAACGAACGCCAGGCGCGTTTCGACCTGCTGGTGCGGCGCGCCGGCAAGATTGGCCTGCTGTTCAATCCCATCTTTGCCTACTTCTTCCTGTGGGCGCCGATCATCGTGCTGATCGTCTTTTCGTTCAACGCGGGACGGTCGGTTTCCACCTGGGAGGGCTTCAGCACCCAGTGGTACGTGAACATCTTTAACAACACGATTGCCGGCGGCACCGAAGCGGCGCGGTTTACGACCGAAAATATGCTGGGGGCGGTGCGGAACAGCGTCATCGTGGGCGTGGGGTCAACGCTGATTTCAACGGTGATCGGCACTATGGTGGCGCTCAGTCTGGTACGCGGGCGGTTCCCCGGTAAAAAAGTGGTGGACTCGGTGCTGTATCTGCCGGTCGTCATCCCGGAAATCACGCAGGCGATCTCGCTGGCGATTTTCTTCAAGGTGGTGTTCGATTTCCTCAAAACGAGCGCCGGCCTGAACCCCACCACCGGCTTTGGCACGATCATCATCGGCCATGTCGCGTTCTCAATCTCCTATGTTGCCATTGTCGTCCGGGCGCGGCTGGCCGATATGAACCCGCGTCTGGAAGAAGCCGCCCGTGATCTGGGCGCGAACGAGTGGCAGACCTTCTGGCGGATCACCTTCCCGCTGATTCTGCCCGGTGTGATCGCCGGCGGGCTGCTGGCCTTCACGCTGTCGCTGGATGATTTCGTGATCACGTTCTTCACATCGGGCATCGGCACCTCCACGCTGCCGCTGTTTGTGTACGGGATGTTAAAAACCCGCGTGCCGCCGGAGATCAACGCGATTTCGACGCTGATGCTGGTGGTATCAACCGTGCTGGTCGCGGTATCGCTGGGGATGCAGGGACGCGGCGCGGGCCGGCGTTGAGCATTCATTCGCAGCTCAGTCTGTAGGCAAGACCAAACCCCTACAGTTGTTTGTACTGGTATTTGTGTCATCAGGTAAGGAGGATTGTCAGGTGAAACGGATTATGTGGCTGCTGGTACTGGCCGTTGGGCTGCTGATCGGCACGAGCGTCCTGGCGCAGGACGCGACCGACATTGAACCCTGGGCGTGCCCGGACGATGTGCTGAACCTCGAAAACAAACGGCTTAACGTACTCAACTGGGCGACCTATATCGCGGAAGACACTATCCCGAACTTTGAAGCCGCCTGCGGCGTGACGGTGACGCTGGACTTCTTTGGCAGCAACGAAGAACTGCTGTCGCGGATGCGCGCCGGCAACCCCGGTTTTGACATCATCGTTCCCAGCGATTTTGCCGTCGGGCAGATGATCGCTGAAGACCTGCTGCTGCCGCTGACGAAAGAGAACATCCCGAACTTTGCCAACCTCAATCCGGCGCTGCTGGATCGCCCCTATGACCCCGGCAACGTGTACAGCGCGCCGTACCAGTGGGGCACTATCGGCATTGGTTACAATGTGAACGCTGTGAAAGCGTCCCTGGGCGACGACGTGGAAATCACCAGTTGGAATCAGGTTTTTGAATATCCGCAGCCGCGTGTGGCCTGGCTGGATGACCCGCGTTCCATTCTGGGCGTCGGGCTGGAGATGCTGGGTTACGACCCGAACAGCACCGACCCGGACGAAATTCAGGAGGCCGCTGATTTCCTGGTGGAAAAAGGGCGGAGCAACGTTCAGCGGCTGGCCGCCGATGACGGCCAGGAACTGCTGGCGCGCGGCGAGGTGGACATGGTGATTGAGTACAGCGGTGACATCTTCCAGGTGGCGCTGGCCTGCGAGGAAGACCCGAACTGCACCACCAGCTACGATTACGCCCTGCCGGTCGAAGGCGCGAATCTGTGGGTGGACAATCTGGCAATTCCGGCGGGCGCGCAGAATCAGCGGCTGGCCGAAGCCTTCATTGATTACATCCTGCACCCGCAGGTGGGCGCGGACATCAGCAATTACACCGCTTACGCTTCGCCCAATCAGGCCGCGATTGACGCCGGTCTGATTGACGAAAGCCTGCTCAGCAGCCCGATCATCTACCCGGACGATGAAACCATTGCCCGGCTGTTTACGATTGACGCCTTCCCGGATGACCCGGAGGTGCAGCAGTATTACAACGATGCCTGGGACGTGCTGAAGATTCAGATCGGTCGTTAACCTTCGCTGTCGAATACGGGCGCACCGCGCCCGTATTCCCTTCCAGATGAGGAGCTGTTTCCAATATCATGCGGTCTTTTATCGTGGTTGCTGCGCTGCTGGTGCTGGTGCTGGGGGCAGCGGTCGTGCTGGCCGCTGCGGACGAACCCTGGGTTTGTCCCGATTATGTCCAGACGATGGAAAATAAAACGCTCAATCTTTATAACTGGGCAACTTATATTGGTGAAACCACCATCCCGGATTTTGAAGCCGCCTGCGGGGTGTCGGTCACCAGCGACTTTTTTGACAGCAACGAGTCCATGCTCACCCGGCTGCGCCAGGGCAACCCCGGTTATGATATTGTGGTGCCCAGCGATTATGCCGTGCCGGTCATGATCGAAGAAGGGCTGCTGCTGCCGCTGGATCACACGCAGCTGCCAAACCTCGACAATCTGGCGGATGACCTGCGCGGCTCGCCTTACGACCCCGACACCACCTACGCCATCCCGTATCTGTGGGGGACGTTCGGGCTGGGATACAGCACCGAACGCGTCAGCGAACCGGTCACCAGTTGGGCGCAGTTTTTTGAGCATGATGGCCCGGTGGCCTGGATTGAAGACGCGCGGCTGATGATCAGCATCGCGCTGCTGCTGACCGGTCACGACCCGAATTCCAGCGACCCGGCGGCAGTGGCCGACGCGAAACAGTATCTTATTGACCACAGCGCCCACGTCGTGGTGATTGCCGCCGACGACGGCCAGGAATGGCTGGCACGGGGCGACGTGGATATGGCGATTGAATACAACGGCGACATTTACCAGATCGGCCTGGACTGCGAATGTGACGAGTTTATCTACACGCTCCCTGGCGAAGGTTCAGGCATTTCGTCCGGCTTTATGGCGATTCCGGTCGGGGCGCAGAATCCGGCGCTGGCGCATGTTTTTCTGGATTACATCATGGATCCACAGGTGGCCGCCGAAATCGCCAACTTCACCACCTATCCCTCGCCCAACCAGGCCGCGATTGACGCGGCCTTGATTGACCCGGCGCTGCTGGGTAATGCCGGCATTTATCCGCCGCCGGAAGTTCGAGCCAGGCTGTTTTTCCTGCTGAAACAGGATGCAGAAACAGAGCAGTTGTATAACGATGTCTGGACGGAGATTAAACTCAGCATCCAGGCGCAGTAGGCAGGGCGATTTCACATCGGCCCCGCATGAAGATGAAAGGGTGACATGGCCGCGATTGATGTTGAACTGATAAACGTGGTGAAGGAATTCACTTCCCGCAGCAATGTGGAAGGTCTGACGCGGGCCGTAGATAACGTCTCGCTGCAAATCGAGCAGGGCGAATTCTTCGCGCTGCTGGGGCCAAGCGGCTGCGGCAAGACGACCACGCTGCGTATGATCGCCGGGTTTGAAGATACATCGTCCGGCGAGATTCTCATCCGGGGGAAAGCTGTCCAGAACGTGCCGCCGTTCCATCGCCCGGTGAACACCGTTTTCCAGGATTACGCGCTGTTCCCGCATATGACCGTGCTGCGGAACGTGATGTTTGGCCTGGAAATGGAAGGGGTCTCGCGCAAGGAAGCCGAACAGCGCGCCGAGGAAGCCCTCCATCTGGTGCGCCTGCCCAACGTGGCCGACCGCAAGCCGCGCCAGCTTTCCGGCGGGCAGCAGCAGCGGGTGGCGCGGGCGCGCGCGCTGGTCAAACGTCCGGTGGTGCTGCTGCTGGATGAACCGCTGGGCGCGCTTGACCTGAAACTGCGGCAGGCGCTTCAGTACGAACTCAAGGCGATGCAGAAAAGCCTGGGCATCACCTTCATCTTCGTGACCCACGACCAGGAAGAAGCCATGACGATGGCCGACCGCATCGCCGTGATGGACGCGGGCAAGGTGCTGCAAGTCGGCACGCCGGATGAGATTTACGAAACACCGAACTGTAAGTTCGTGGCGGATTTCATCGGTGAAACCAACTTCGTGCAGGCCGAAATCGCCGGCGTCAGCGGCGAGTGGGCCGACATCCGGCTGGACGAGAACACGGTGGTGAAGGCGCTCACCGGCGGCGAAACGGTCAGCACCGGTCAGAAAGTCACGCTGGCGCTGCGCCCCGAAAAAATCAACCTGTTCCCGGTCAAGGGTGTGGTGGAGTACGAAGAAGGCTCGACCGAAAGCACCGAAGAATACAAGCGGTCGCTGCTGAAAGTGCCGAACATCAATCTGATTCGCGGGCGCGTGCAGCAGGCGATCTACATCGGCACAGATACCCGGTACATCATTCGTATTCCCGGCGATCAGGAAGTGGTCGCCCGCGTGCAGAACTTCGGCCTGCGGTCGGATACCTTCTTCGACGATGGGCAGGAAGTTAACCTGTACTGGAACGGCGAAAACACGCGCGTGCTGCTGCAATAGGCTGCCAGTTATCCATAAATGCGGTCGCACTCAGAGCAGCCGGATGTTCAACCGTCCGGCTGCCGGCTGCCGGCGGGAAGTGCCTGACGGCACACACCGTCCGCTGTTTGGGTGTCAGATCGCGCCCGGCAGCACAGGGTATTTCCCCTTAACCCAGAAAACCTCCACTTATCTCCCGCTTAATCTTTCTTCCCCCTTCTCTTAACTGCTACTCGTGGTTATCTCATGTTTAACCCGCACAATCCTGTACGAAATCTAGTCAGTACCTATTCAATAAGCATTCAACAGGAGTACAGGAACTATGCGTAAAATAATGCTGCTCATTCTGGCAACGCTGCTGCTGGCCGTACCGGCTTTCGCTCAGGATACCCCCCCGACCATCGCCGAAATCGTAGTCGCTTCGGCCAGCGGCGAAACACCGGAATTTGCCACCCTGCTGGCCGCCGTTCAGGCTGCCGATCCCGCCGTCCTGGAAGCCCTGTCAAACCCCGAAGCTGAACTGACTGTGTTCGCTCCGACCGACGCCGCTTTCGCCGCTCTCGGTGAGGACACGCTGAACGCCGTGCTGGCCGACCAGGCGCTGCTGACCGATATTCTGCTGTTTCATGTGGTCGCGGGCAAAGTGATGTCGGCGGATGTGGTGGCGGCGCTGGCGGCTTCGGTCGAAGGTGAAGCTGAAGGCACGCTGGGCGCGTTCTCCGTCCCGTCGCTGCAAGGACAGTACATTGACATCGCGCAGACGGAATCAGGCATCACCGTGAACGGCGCGAACCTGAATCTGGACATGGTGGACATCGAAGCCAGCAACGGCGTGATCCATGTGATTGACGCGGTCATCCTGCCGGAAAGCCAGACGATTGCTGACCTGGTCGTGGCGGCGGCCAGCGCCGAAGAAGGCGCGGAATTCACGACGCTGCTGGCCGCTGTTCAGGCCGCTGATCCTGCCGTCCTGGAAACGCTGTCAAACCCCGACGCCGAACTGACGGTCTTTGCCCCGACGGATGCCGCCTTCGCCGCTGTTGGTGCGGATACGCTGAACGCCGTGCTGGCTGACCAGGCGCTGCTGACCAACATCCTGCTCTATCACGTCGTTCCCGGTGTGGTGCCCTCCGGCGACCTGGGCCAACTGCTGGCCGAGAATATGAGCATGGACGGCCTGATGGTGAATACGGCGCTGGACGGCGCGCAGGTGAAATTTATGGTAGCCGAAGATGGCAGCGTGAAGATCAACGACGCGACCATCGTTGTGACCGACATTGACGCCGGCAATGGTGTGATCCACGTCATTGATGCGGTCATCCTGCCGCCGAGCGAATAAACACTTCTCCGGGCATAGAATCAACAATCGCGCTGGCCTAGGCCAGCGCGATCTTTTGACTTACGGGTTATACCCAAACTTCCTACCGGAAGTTTTAATCCTGTTTAACCAGGATGCCCGCCTGTCAAGATATAAGGTTGTGCTTCAGTTTGCAACAAGTGCGTCCCTTTCTCCAACCTTACCTCTTCTACTTTTATCTTATGGTTAAGTTCGCCGGATGTCAATCACCCAAAAATTAAGACCATCGCCAGACCCGACCGAATTTACCCCCTGCGGTCACTGCCTGCGACCGAGTCACGTCTGACCTCGAACGTGAGACGACCGGCGATTTTGCAGTCTCTTATGAGACGCGGCGCGGGTGGCGAAAGCGGGAGCGCCTCGGCGGAGTTTCCACCACCGGGGCGTGAGAGTCTGTCAAGCGGATACTATGTTATTACGGTGTCCCGCGTTGATTTCGATGCGGGGATGACGACCGGACGTTTCGAGCTATCCATTACGCCGGTACTGCCCTCAGAGGGTTAAATTCTTCGTAACGGTAGGGGCAGACCTGTGTGTCTGCCCACGCAGATGCGCCCCGACATTCCACGCCCAGGCTCAGCAGCCATAACTTCGCGCGGCTCGACTGGTTAGGACACGATTCGCAGCAGTGAGCGATAAACCATTTCCAGTCGCGTGTTACCTGCCGAACAGATAGGGTTGTCTTTATGGACATCACTCAAATAGAGTGCATAGGCGCTGTATTTGCCGGGAAATATTCCCGATCAGGTTGGGTGCATACCCCCATGACATCGGGAAACACTTCCTGCTAGGGTGTAGGAAAACACGATGGGATTACCCACAATGGGAGTGAATATGTCCAAAAAGTCGCTTTTCCTGCTGCTGATCCCCTTATTCATTGTCACGTTCGTTCAGGCTCAGAGCGATGACCCCGCCCAACTGCGAGTCATGCAGCTTTCGTATTTGCCAGAATTGGGTTCCGCCATCGACATTGACCTGGATGGTTCCGTCATTTTCGAGGATATTGGATGGCCGTTTGCGACGGATTATGTCGAGGTCGCAGCCGGTGCACACACGCTGACGACGACGTTGGTTGACCAGCCGGACGCAAGCGCGTCCACCGTACTCACCCTGGAATCGGGACACAGCTACAGCGTGATCGTCAACGGCGATTACAGCCAACAGGTCACATTTGTCGTCGTCGAAGAAACCGAACTACTGGCAGAAGCGGGCGGCAGCACCGCGATCATCGTCAATCTCACCGAGCAGGCGATCTCGAATGTCACCATCAATGACGCGCCGGTCTTGTCGGAAATCCCCGCTGGCGATTATGGTTTTCTCGCGCTGCCGCCTGCGTCAGCCACGATTGGGGGCATGGTAGGCGAATTAGAATATTCGGAGATATTCACGCCGCACGCCAACACTGATTTTCTGATCGCGGTACGCCTACAGCCATCGGGCGAACCGCAGGTCATCTATCACCGTTCGAGCCGGCTGACGATTGCCGAGTATCTGCGCTCCGTTCATGAAGGCGCGCAGTTCGCACAAGTCGCGGGACTTATCGCGCAAACGGACATCCTCGACTCACTAGCAGAAGATGGCGCGTACTCCTTGTTTCTGCCCGTCAACCGCGTGGTTGACAATCTGATTGCCGCTAACCTCATTCCCGATGCCGCGCAGTTGGGCGGTCTTTTCGCCACGCACATCACCCCGCAGAACCTGCCGCCGTATACGCTGCCACACTATCAAACCCTGACGATGCTCGCCGGAAATACGGTTTCCCTCAACTTCGGCCAGACAGACAGCGGCTATTGGGAAATCGAAGGTGTGCCAATCCTGTGGGATGTGCGGCTCACGAATGGGGTGATATATGGTATTGATGGAGTAATCGAAGTGTCCCAATAAGCAGGTGTAACTGAGGCAGCGGCAAAACAGCGGGAAAGTATCTCTCGCTGTTTTTTGTTATTCAGCTCACTGACCCATACTCCCATCGCTTTGCGGGAAAACTTCCCGACCCCTTTAGGTGTATGTCCCCATGACACCGGGAAAACACCCCCTGTAGAGTGAAAAGCAGGAGCACTGCTTTTTCGTTCATGATGAGGAGAAAACCGATGAAAATCTTTAGATTGTCCCTTTTTGTCTTCACGCTTGGTGTCGCTGTGATCGGGCTAACCAGTATCTCCCTGGCGCAGGATATTGAGCCAGTTGAGCCTCTCAATCTGTCAGATCAACCTGTCGTCCTCGAATTCAGCACGGGGGCTGCTGGCCCACCCACCATTGAGCCACTGACTGATGGCAGGATGGCCTTCCGCATTCAGGCAGCCGGTGAGGTCAGCGGCACGTTTGAAGGGAGTCTCTCGGCACTTGTCTCCGAAGTCACCGCCATGCCATCGCCGCCGCTGCATCCGGTCACGGTCATATTCACTATCGAAACCCAAGACGGTACGCTGGAAGGTTTCTATGCGGGCAGCCTGTATCTTGCTGAGGGTTCGGACAGTGCGAGCATTAATGCCGCTGGTCAAATCCTGTCTGTTTCCGGGGCATATGCCGACCTGTATCTTGCCAATGTGTTTGTGTCCAGCGCCGTGCAGTTTGTTGATGGTCGGTCGGTCGGTGAAAGCGGCACGATAACGATTACCGTTCGTTAGTGCCAGGTCCAATCTCGCCTTAGAATGAAAAGATGGACAGCGACTTTGCTGTCCATCGCTGACTGATGTGTATTTGAGAGATGAGATGGCGGCATGAGTGACACAGCAGCATCACCCCCATATCAATTAGAGAATAAGCCACTACTTATAGGTCGGCTCCTGTATATTTTGCTGTTTCTGCTCTCGCTGGGAATGTTCGCCCTTGCCAATTACGGTCAGGCGGCGCAGTGGGTGTTTGGCGACTGTGAAGTGATCTACTTCACGCCGGAATATCGACCGAACTGTATGCTGTGGCGCGCTGCCATCACAAATACTGGGCTAACTCCGGAGGTATTTGAAGGTTATTTTATTTTCTTGCGTGTTGCCGCCACCGTGCCTTTTATTTTTCTGAGCATCGTGCTGATGCGACGACGTGGCGGTGAACTGCGCGTCCTCCTTCTCGCGGGATTTTTGCTGCTCGTTGGTATGGCAGGACCTATTTATAACCCGTTCTGGCAGTGGTCGTCGGCATGGTTCACCGTTGAAAACCAGGTGCCGGCTTTGCAGATGTTCAGCCGCCTGCTCGATTTTCTGCTTTCGCTTGGCACGGCGTTGTTTATATTTCTCTTTCCAGACGGCAAGTTCGTGCCAAAATGGGCGCGGTGGGTCGCGTTGGGGTGGTTGATCATGCGGGCAGGTGATGTGTTTTTCTCCAATACGCCCGCATCACTCTATACAATGTCTTACCCGCTGGCAGTCATTCTGAACACGACGTTCACGATGTGCGGGATTGGAGCGTTCATCTGGCGTTACCGAGTTTACGCGAATGCAATACAGCGCCAGCAGATCAAGTGGATTACCGCCGGGGTGCTGCTCCTGGCGTTGAACTACGCACTCGACTACACGGTGTGGGAAATCTACCCCGCCATTACGAGCGAATACCCTGTGGTCACGTTTGAGCAGGGCGTAATCTGGGAGCTGGTTCAAGATACCCTGTGGTATGTCAGTCAGACGGTGTTCGCGGTGTGCGTCGGGCTTGCCGTATTCCGCCACCGGCTGTGGGACATCGACGCAATCCTGAGCCGGACACTGGTGTATGGCACGCTTACCATATTGATCATCGTGTTGTATGTGCTGATTGTGGGCGGGGTAGGCGTGATTCTTCATAGTCAAACTACCGCTGTGAACGGGTTGATTGCTACGGGGATCATCGCCTTGTTATTCCAACCACTGAGGGATAGATTGCAGCGCGGCATCAACCGATTGCTGTACGGCGACCGCGATGATCCGGCAGTCGTGTTCACGCGGTTGGCACATCAGCTTCAGACCACTGATACTCGCGCCGCCATTCTTCCAAATCTGGCGTACACGATCGCACAAACGCTCAAAATTCCGTATGTCTCCATCCGGCTGCCTACCGCGAACCCGGAAACCCAACCAGCGGCAGCATGGGGGGGAAACCGTGAACCCGCCCAGCATATCCCATTGATCTACCGCAACGAGACCGTTGGAGATTTGCTGGTCGCGCAGCGCAGCCCACATGAACCATTCAACCAGCATGAGCAGACATTATTGAACGCCGTCGCGGCGCTGACCGCGACCACCGTCCGTGCTGTGCAGATGTGGGACGAATTGCAGCACTCGCGCCAGCGCATCATCACGGCGCGTGAAGAAGAGCGCCGACGCCTGCGCCGTGACCTGCATGACGGTCTGGGTCCCGCTCTCGCCAGCCTGCCGCTGAAGATTGATGCCGCGATTGATCTTATTACACAGGATCAGCAGCGGTCAGTCAGTTTACTGGGGGATGTCAAACGACAGGCACAGGGGCTTGTCGCGGATGTGCGCCGGGTTGTGCATGATCTGCGCCCGCCCGCGCTGGATGAGCTGGGATTGACCGAAGCTTTGCGCGGTGCGCTGACCCAACTCAGAACCCACCCCAACGGCTTACAAATTACCTTTTCGGCTGCTAATTTGCCAGAACGTTTACCTGCCGCCGTGGAGGCTGCCACCTATCGCATCACGATGGAAGCTGCCACCAATGTGATTAAACACGCTCAGGCGCGGCACTGCTGGGTTACGTTACAGATCATCGCTTACCCACCGCAAATGCAAATTATCATCGAAGATGATGGTGTGGGTCTACCTGATGCCGTTGTGCCAAATGTCGGCTTACATTCCATGCGCGAGCGAGCAGAAGAACTCGGCGGTTCATTTCAAATACAGTCACGGCCATCCGGCGGCATACGCATCAACGTCTTGCTGCCCTTATCCGAAACGAGCGCAGCATCATGACCGACAATACCATCCGGCTGCTGATCGTTGATGACCATACCCTGTTCCGCGAGGGCTTGCAGGCGATTTTCCTCTCTGTGAATGACATCGAAGTCGTGGGTGAAGCCGACAGCGGCGAGATGGCGATTCGACAGGCGGAGATGCTCAGGCCGCATGTGATCCTGATGGATATTCAGATGGGCGATATGAACGGCATCGAAGCCAGCAAGCGCATCCTGGAAACCCTGCCAGAGACAAAAATCATCATGCTGACGATGCTGGAAGACAGCGAATCGCTGTTCGCGGCGATGGCTGCCGGGGCAAGAAGCTACGTGTTAAAAGGCGCGGATAAAGCCGAAGTGCTGAAGATCATTCGCTCGGTTTCTGGTGGCGAAATCCTGTTCGGGGCGGCTATCGCTAATCGGGTGACGGACTACTTCCGCAATCTAAGCGCGGTCTCTACAGCACATGACATATCACCCAAGCCGTTTCCTGATTTATCTGAGCGTGAACTTGAGGTGCTTGATCGAATCGCGCGCGGCTTCAATAACCATGAGATCGCCGGACAACTGCATGTCACGGTTAAGACTGTGAGCAACCATATCTCCAATATCTTCAGCAAATTGCAGGTCGCAGACCGCGCACAGGCCATCATCAAAGCGCGTGAAGCAGGGCTGGGGAAGGGTAATGCCCCATCATGAAACTAACGCTGATCGCCATTGGATCGCGTGGGGATGTGCAGCCGATTGTCGCTCTGGGACGCGGGCTGCTCGATGCCGGCTATACGGTGCGGATGGTTACGCTGGAGAGCTTCGGGCCGATGGTGCGCGGGCAGGGGCTGGAATTCTTCCCGGTTGAAGGTGACGCGCAAGCGCTTACGAATGAAATGATGCTCGCCGGGATGAAGGGAAACGGTCTCAACCTGCTGTCGATGTATCGCGGCATCATGCGAACATTCGGCGCGATCACCAAAAGTTATCAGGAGGCGTTCGCCGCCGATGTACTGCGCGACTCCGACGCGATTCTAAGCCAGTTACCGGGCGGCTTCTACGGATACGATCTGGCGGAATATCTGCATGTGCCGTACATCGCCCTATCGGTCATCCCGCAGGAAGTTACAGGAGCGTATCCTTTGCCTCTGTTACCCATGCAGTTCTCACTGGGACGTTGGTATAATCACCTGACCTACGCGCTGGGTCAGCAGTTGGCATGGCATCCGTTCCGCAAGCCGATTAACCAATTCCGGCAGGAACTTGGTTTGCCGCGCGCATCGTTCTGGTGGGGCAACATGCGCCGTATGGCGCGTGAGCATGTCCCGGTGATTCAGGGCTTCAGCAAACATGTTGTTCCCACACAGCCAGAATGGGGCGAACAGGTGCATACGACGGGTTACTGGACACTGAATGAACCCGATTGGCAACCATCTGACGCGCTGTTGAAGTTTCTTGAAACAGGCGATCCGCCCGTGTTCATTGGCTTCGGCAGTATGCCCGTCGCTAATCCTCAAGCAACAACCGCGCTGATCCTTGAGGCGCTCAAGCAGAGTGGTAAGCGCGGCATTGTTCACACGGGTTGGGCAATACTGGGCGCGACTGCGCTGCCGGACACGGTGTTTTCGCTCGATTATGCGCCGTATGCCTGGCTTTTTCCACGTATGTCAGCCGTGATTCATCATGGCGGGTCCGGGACAACCGGGCTGGCGCTGCGTTCCGGCGTTCCCTCGACGGTGATCCCTTTCACGGCAGACCAACCCTTCTGGGGCGCAAGAACCCATGCGCTGGGCGTAGGGGCCGCACCGATACCATTTTCCAGAATGACCGCGAAAAACCTCGCTCAGGCGATTCAGATCATGGCTCAAAGTGCGGATATGCAGCGACAAGCAGTTCGCTTGCGGGATGCGATGGCGACTGAAAACGGGGTTCAGCAGGCCGTTAAGATTATACGGCATTACCTGATATGAGCGCCTATATGGTTTCTGACTTTTTCCATGGTCCATCTTGCTATAGTAAGACCACTCGGATTGTTACAGCTCACCAGTACGTTGATCTGGCTTCATTGAAATGTCAACGCAACCCAGTTTGCACTGCGCGGACTCATCGTCTGGATTGCAGAACGGCAGCCCCGCATGACTCCCGCACGATCAGCTCGCTGTAGACAATCGTCTTAACGGGGATCGTGTCTTCGCCCTGAATGAGACGGTGAAGTTTTTGGAGTGCCAGGACACCCATCTCATATTTGGGGATGTTGACCGTTGTCAGGGGTGGGCGTGTGTAAGCACTTTCCAGCGTATTGTCAATACTCGCAACGGCTACATCATCCGGGATTCTCAGGCCAACCTCGCGGATGGCTTCCATTGCTCCGAAGGCCGTTTTGTCGCTGATCGCAATCACTGCTGTCGGATGCTCGCCCTGTTCAAGAATTTCCTTCATCTGGACATACCCTTTGAGGGGATGACCGGAAACGGGCTTCGGCATCCATTCTG
>JARKOK010000449.1 GCA_029975765.1 Aggregatilineales bacterium | reverse complement strand
GCCGCCGCTACAATCAGGGCGTCCTCAATCAAGGAGTAAACGGCTACATGGTACAGCAATCGGTTGAACAGACGATCCAAAGCAGTTACGGCCTGGAGCATCACGGGCTGCTCGATCTCGGTAACATCTACTGGAACCTGTCCACCGCCGCCCTCTACGAACACACCATTCGTAATCACGAAGGGCTGCTGGCCCACCTGGGGCCGCTGGTTGTGCGAACCGGAACGCACACCGGGCGTTCGCCAAACGATAAGTTTGTCGTGCGCGACGCCGAAACTGAAGGTACGGTCTGGTGGGGCAAAGTTAACCGCCCCTTTGAACCGGATGACTTTGACCGCCTTCAGCAGCGGCTGCAAGCCTATTTCCAGCACCGTAATGTCTACGTGCAGGACTGTTTCGCCGGCGCCGATTCGCGCTACCGCCTGCCGATTCGAATCATCACCGAAAAAGCCTGGCACAGCCTGTTTGCCCATACCATGTTCATCCGCCCGACCCCCGAAGAACTGTCAAAACATGTGCCGGAGTTCACGGTGATTCAGGCCCCCGGTTTCCATGCCACGCCGGAAATTGACCACACGCTGTCTTCGACCTTCATTCTGGTCAATTTCACGAAACGGCTGGTGCTGATCGGCGGCACAGAATACGCCGGCGAAGCCAAGAAATCCATTTTCAGTGTTCTGAATTACATCCTGCCCCGGCGCGGCATCCTCTCCATGCACTGTTCCGCCAACTACGGCAAAAACAAATACGATGCGGCGGTGTTCTTTGGCCTGTCCGGCACCGGTAAAACGACCCTGAGCGCCGATCCCAACCGTATCCTGATCGGTGACGACGAACATGGCTGGAGCGACGATGGCATCTTCAACTTCGAGGGCGGCTGTTACGCGAAGGTTATCCGTCTGAGTCCGGATGGCGAACCGGAAATCTACGAGAAAACGCGGCAGTTTGGCACGGTGCTGGAAAACGTGGATATGGACGTGCAGACCCGCCGCATGGACTTAAACAGCGAACGTTATACTGAAAATACCCGCGCGGCCTATTCGATTGAGACTATTTCCAACGCCGATTATTCCGGCACATGCGGCCATCCTAAACACATCATCTTCCTGACAGCGGACGCCTTTGGTGTGCTGCCGCCGGTCGCCAAACTGACGACCGAGCAGGCGATGTACTATTTCATCAGCGGCTACACGGCACGGGTCGCCGGGACGGAGCGCGGCGTCACCGAGCCATCGGCCACCTTCAGCGCCTGTTTTGGCGCGCCCTTCCTGCCGCTGCACCCGATGGAATATGCCAACCTGCTGCGCGACAATCTTCGCAAACATAAGGCAAATGTGTGGCTGGTTAACACCGGCTGGACCGGCGGCCCGTATGGTATCGGCCACCGCATGAGCTTGCAGCACACCCGCGCCATCATTACCGCTATCCTGAATGGGTCGCTGAATGATGTCGAAACGGTGGCTGATCCCTTCTTCGGGTTGTGTATCCCGACCTCGGTGCCGGACGTGCCGGACGAAATCCTTGACCCGCGCAATACGTGGGATGATAAGGATGCTTACGACGCCAAAGCCGCCGATCTGACCCAGCGTTTCCGGGCAAACTTTGAACAGTACGCCGACGCTGCCGGGACGGATGTCGTGGCCGCCGGGCCAAGAGCCTGAATTCGTGCAAATCACCTAAATGTCGGGGCAAGCAGCCTGTTCGCCCCGCCTGTTCACTGACTCAGGTGTGTGTTATCATCCCGTAGTTTCTTTTTTCACTATCTAATGGAGACACTGGTTCTATGGCTCGTAAAAAGGTAACAATCGTTGGGGCAGGAAACGTCGGCGCGACCTGCGCGCACTGGCTGGTCAGCAAGAATCTGGCGGACGTGGTGCTGATTGATGTGGTCGAAGGACTGGCGGCGGGCAAGGCGCTTGATCTGGCGGAAGCCCTGCCGGTAATCGGCGTAGACGCCAAGCTGACCGGCTCGACCAATTACGAAACAACGGCAGGATCAGACGTGGTGGTGATTACGGCGGGTGTTCCACGTAAGAAAGACCCGGTGACCGGCAAGTTCCCCAGCCGCGACGAACTGGTGAAAACCAACCAGAATATCGTGGGCGAGGTGGCGCGGCAGGTTGCCAAATACTCACCGAATGCGGTACTTGTCATCGTTTCGAATCCGCTGGATGCCATGTGCCATGTGGCGCTGCACGAAAGCGGCTTCCCGCCGGAGCGGGTCATCGGGCAGGCCGGTGCGCTGGACACGGCGCGGTACAAGACCTTCCTGGCGATGGAGCTGGGTGTCAGCGTCAAGGACATTCATGGTATGGTGCTGGGCGGGCATGGTGACACGATGGTGCCGCTGCCACGCCATACGTCGGTCGGCGGCATCCCGGTGCGGGAATTGATCGCAGAGGATAAGCTCCAGGCCATCATCCAGCGCACGCGCAACGGCGGCGGCGAAATCGTCAGCCTGATCGGTGTGAGCGCGTGGTACGCGCCGGCTGCCGGCACGGTCGACATGGTGGAGGCCATTCTGACCGATCAGAAGCGTGTCATCCCCTCGGCGGTACTGCTGAAAGGCCAGTACGGTTACAACGATCTGTACATCGGCGTGCCCGTCGTGCTGGGCGCAAACGGCGTTGAGCGCATCATCGAGATGGAACTCAACGACGAAGAGAAGGGGATGCTGGAAATCAGCGCCAAAGCCGTGCGCGATGTTGTGAGTATTTTAGGTTATTAGGCTTAAATCTGCTTATAACCTGGCGGGGGCGAGGTTAATTTGCCGCGCCCC
>JARKOK010000446.1 GCA_029975765.1 Aggregatilineales bacterium | reverse complement strand
ACTTCCGAACATTATTTCCAGGCACAAAAGTTTGCCGGTACTCCCTATGAAGAACAGGTGCGCCTGGCATCTACACCCAAACAGGCGGCGCAGTTAGGACGGCGGCGGGATTTTCCATTACGTTCGGATTGGGAAACGGTGAAAGATAACATTATGCGGCGCGCTGTGCGGCATAAGTTCGAAACACATTCCGAGATACGGGCAATTCTGCTAAATACTGGCGAACGCGAAATTGTTGAAAACGCGCAAGGGGATTATTACTGGGGATGCGGCAAAGATGGCACGGGGAAGAATATGCTTGGTAAAATTCTGATGGAAGTGCGGGCTGATCTCCGTGAAACATATACATGATACTAGCTCACGCTTCAATAATCGGCTATCTTCAACACCACTGTTGAAGGGAATTACATCGTGCCCAGGAAAAAAACCAACGCCGGCGATCAACCGCCGCCGACTGCCCCGGAACACTATAACCGTGCCCTGGACTGGCTGAAAGACGGTCAGCCGCAGAAGGCGCTCACCGAACTTAACAAGGCCATCCGGCTCGACAAACAATTCCTGGACGCGCTCGCCACCCGCGCCAACCTGTATCTGGCGCGCGGCGATATTGATAAGGCGCTCAAGGATTTTGACCGCGCGGTTCACGCGAATCCCCGCAGCCCGGCAGCTTATACCAATCGCGGCCTGGTGCTGATGCAGTTGGAACTGTACGACGACGCGCTGGACGACTTCGAGTCCGCGATTTTTATGGGCGGCAGCAGCGCCGAGATGTACTTCAACCGGGGCGATGCGCGGGGTTTCGTGGGCGACCTGGCCGGCGCGCTGGACGATTTTTCCGAGGCGCTGCAGCGCAGGCCGGATTACGCGCTGGCCTACCAGCGGCGCGGCGACATTCACGCCAGTCTGGGCAACATGCGACAGGCGCTTGACGACTTCACCGGGGCGATTCGCCTCGATCCGCAGTCCGTCTTTGCCCACATCGGGCGGGCGCTGGTTCGGCAGCAGACCGGCGACGAGACCGGCGCGCTGGACGATTACAACACGGCGCTGCGCTTGCAGCCGGAACGGGCCGGCGTGCTGCTGGCGCGCAGCAGTCTGCTGGCGAAAATGCGAGACTACCGCCGCGCCGCCGCCGACTTAAAACAATTTCTGGCGCTCACCGGCCTGCGCGGCCAGCCGGCGCTGGCGCTCCAGCGCCAACTGCTGCACCTGCGGGCCAGAGCGCGCTGGAGCAGGTAGCGTCCCGCCGCTGCGACTGCCACGCGACCACCTTCAGCGGCATCCCGTTTCGCGGGCCGCCCCTACGACGATCATCAGGCAGCCCCCGTGTAATCTCAGGCAGCCCGTTCGCTTACAGCAGCAGCCCGATCAGCAGATCGTACACCCGCCAGATGGCGCGTTTCGCCGGGTCAGGCCAGGAACGCCCCGGCAGCAGCGGCGGGAACATGCTCACGCCCGGCTGGTCAAAAGCGTTGTTCCAGCCTTCGCCCGTCCACATGATGTCCGCCCCCGGTATGCCTAACTCCTTCACCATACCCTGCGCGTCGTAGCCGTTGTTCTCGAAGGTGTTGTCATGAATCCAGTTATTCTCCGGCAGCGGCCCCAGGTCAAATTCCGTGTCGCGGTCATAGAGGATGTACAGGCTGGTCAGCGCCACCCCGAACGTCTGGTTGCCGCGAATAATATTGTTAAACACCTCGGTATTGTCCGCCGTCATGATCATCACGCCCGTACCCGGCGGCACTTTGCTGACCACCGCGTTCGCCGCGCCAAAGTTGGGGTGGTTGTTGTTCTCGATCAGATTGTCATACACGCGTGTGTTATAACCGACCTTCGACGGATTATTCGGCAGCAGGAATACGAGGATGCCGCCGGTGTTGTTGTACACGTGGTTGTTGTACACCTCGGCGTGGGTGCTGTTTTCGATCTCGATGCCGGTCACATTCTCGAAGGCGATATTGTCCCGCACGATGATCGGCCCCCGACTCTGGCCGACGTAGATACCGGCGTCGGCAATCCCGCTGACCACACACTTTTCAATCAGCACGTCGGTGGTTTCGACCGGGTACAGGCCGTAAATGCCGGTATCCTGAATGATGAGATCGCGGTATACGATCCGCTCCGCGCCGGTCGTCAGCACGCCGTTGCCGATATAATCGCGGATACCAAACCCTTCGAGTATGAAGTCGTTGCCGGTGGTGTTAAACCCATCGCTCAGGCGTTTTTCGCCGTCCAGCCAGGGGCGTTCTTCGCCCTGCACCACCCCCCTGATCGTTAGCTGCGGCACATCCACGTAGACCGTTTCGTGGTACACCCCCGGCTCGACCAGCACCGTATCCCCCGGCTGCGCCCGGTCAACCCCCGCCTGAATCGACTCCCCACTTTTCACGGTGATCGTCTGCGGCGCGCGGGGTTCGCCTGCCACAAAGGGCGCAGCGGTCGAACGCTCCACCAGCGCGCGGGCAGGATTATCCTGACGCTGCACCACCGGCAAACCCGACGGCACCGAGTCCGGAATCGCCAGCAAATCGGCGGGTTCGTCGGTCAGCGCGTGCAGAAACGCGACTAAATCAGCGCGCTGCTGGTCAGTCAGCGTGAAGCCCCGGATGAATTCATCCGGCGTTACCTCCACACCAAAAGCCGGGCCGCCGCCCTGCTCGTAAAAATCAATCACCTCATCCAGCGTCGCAAACGCGCCGTTGTGCATATACGGCGCGGACAGCGCCACATTCCGCAAACCCGGCGTGCGGAAGGCGCGGGTCGCGTCCGGCGCGTTGCGTGTCTCCACCTGTCCCAGATCAGGGTTGGCCGGGTCGGTATCCGGCACGCCCAGCACGGCGAACTGGTTGTTGGTGAAAGTCGGCCAGGCGTGGCACTCGAAACACCGCGTCTGCGCGCTGCGGAACACATCAAAGCCGCGCCGCTGCGCCGGCGTCAGCGCGTTGAAGTCCCCGGCGGCAAAGCGGTCGAAAGGCGCATCGCGGCTGATGAGCGTGCGCTCGAAAGCGGCAATCGCGGCGGTCACGTTGTTGAGAGTCAGCCCATCGGGGAAAGCGGCCTCAAACCGGCGCACGTAGTCCGGGATGGCCTGAAGCTGTGCCAGCAGGTCATCCACCGTCGCGCCCATCTCGTTTTCTGCCGTCAGCGGGATCAGCATTTGTTCTTCCAGCGACCGGGCGCGCCCATCCCAGAATAACGAAGTGGCATAGGCGACATTCCACAGTGACGGCGCGTTGCGGCGCAGGGCTTCACCGTGCGCCCCTTCGGCCAGTTTGCGGCCATCGCTGAACCCCAGATCGGGATGATGGCAGGTTGCGCAGGAACGGTCGTCATTGGCCGACAGAATCGGGTCGTAGAACAGCAGCCGCCCCAGCGCGGCCTGCCGGTCATCTACGGGCGGCACTTCCGGCCACGCCGCCTGCAGGCCGGTGCCGGCTTCGCTGCGCTGGCGCGCGCCCCCGCCCTGTTCACCGGCGGGAATCAGTTTATCTTCCGGCACCGGCAGGTAGGCAAACAGCAGACTAAAACCGCAGACAAACAGGAGAGGAAGGCCGATCAGCCACCGCCAGAACCGGCGGCGCGGGGTAGAAGAAACAGAAGCCGTAGGAATCGCAGCATCAGCCATAACCATAACCCTTTACCAACAACCGCCATTAACACGAAAAACGGTATCATCACATCGCTTACCGATGTTATCACACATTCGCCCACCGGCGCGATCGGTGTGGTTCAGAGGTCTGTATCTGGCCTTTCAAATGTGTTTCATTTATTATTCCCGTTCAATCTTCATTGATGGCCGCTGCGACCACCGACATCACGAAAGGATCACGGATGCTGCTCGATGCCGTCTACATCGTGTTAGGACTAATTGGCTTGTTTCTGGGGGGCAACTGGCTGGTACAGGGCGCCTCGCGTCTGGCAGCGTCGTTAGGTATCTCACCCATTGTCATCGGTCTGACCGTCGTCGCGTTTGGCACCTCCATGCCGGAACTGCTGGTCAGCCTGGACGCGGCGCTGCGCGGGTCAAGCGATATTGCGATGGGCAACGTCGTTGGCTCGAACATCGCCAATATTGGCCTGATACTGGGGCTGACCGGTCTTATCCTGACCATCCCGATCCATATTCAGCTCATCAAACGGGAAATCCCGATCATGATTGCGATCTCGGTGCTCGTTTATCTGCTGGCACTGGACGGCGCGATCAGCCGGCTGGATGGCCTGTTCCTGTTTGCCGGCATCATCATCTTTTCGGCGGTGCTGATTATCCTCAGCCGCCGCGAACACCTGCCGCCGGTCGAAGAACATGAACTGGAAGAAGAGGAACACATCACCGGCAGCATCAACCGCCTGGTCGAAATCGGGCGGTTTCTCGTGGGTCTCGCTATCCTGCTGGTGGGCGCCAACCTGCTGGTTACGGGCGCGGTGGACATCGCCCGTATGGTCGGTGTCAGCGAAGTGGTCATCGGCCTGACGCTGGTCGCGTTTGGTACGTCGCTGCCGGAACTGGTGACGGCGGTCATCGCGGCAGTCAAGCGCCATGACGACATTCTGTTTGGTAATGTGATCGGCTCGAATATTTTCAATCTGCTGGGCATTCTGGGCGCAACGGCGCTGGTGCGCCCCGTTCAGGTCGCCCCGTCGCTCCTGCGCTTCGACCTGCTGGTGATGATCGGTTTTGCGGTGGTCGTGCTGCCTTTCGCCCTCAACCGGCTGCTGCATCGTTGGGAAGCCGCCGTGCTGCTGGCGGGCTATGGCGGTTTTATCACGCTGACGGTGCTGCTGACGAACGGCGGCGGTTAGCCACGCCGCCGGCGGCAGCCTAAAACCGGATCGTTATCACGCCCAGCAGCACCAGCGCGAAAATGACCCACGTCAGCAGGTTCGCCGCCAGCCCCCACTTCCAGCTGTGTTTGCCGATGAAAAACAGTGATGGCACGAGGCTGTAAAACAGAAAATAGGGCGACAGGCACAGCGACGCCAGCACGCCGTAAAGCGGGTCTCGCCGCCGGTAGGCTAACCAGACCAGCGGCGGCACCAGCGGCAGCGTATACGGGAACAACGAAAAGTGCTGGACTTCCGCCAGCCGCGTGTTGAAGCTGGAAGCATACTGGAAAAAACCCGGATACAGCAGCAGCAGGGGGATGCTGATAAGCACAAACGGGGCGAACAGCCGCACGTAGGCTTTCCAGCTCTGGCCGCGCATTTTGCCCAGTTGAGCGAACACGGCCAGCGCGCCGGCCTGCGGTTTCACCGTCAGCAGAAAGGGCGACAGGGCATTGTTCATGTGCAGCGCCCCCAGCATCACCATCCAGTCCAGATTGCCGTAGACGCATAGTTCGATGAAGGGAAACGAAATACCCACCAGCGCGATCAGATACGGCTTACGCACTTTCCACGAGGCGTATACCAGCGCCACCACCGGCATGATCGCGCCGGCCCATAACGCCGCCTGCTGCGGCAGCCAGCCAATCGGCGCTAACAGGACGTACATCCAGGGCGGGTTGACCGTATACACGTACTGGTACAGGTCTACCCCGCGCAGCAAATATTCGATGGCTGGCAAAAAATACCGTGCCCAATCGCTGTCGGCCATATCCGTCTTCCACTGTGTAGGCTGTCATGCGTGCTCTTTCATTGTAAGCGGGAAAGTGAGGGAGAACGCTTGAGGCTCCATCATCAGCGACCGGTCAGGCCAGCTCACTGCTCCCCGAACCGCATCTCTGGCGGCACGTAGGTCGTCACGCGGAAGGGAATCGCCTCACTGGTCTGCGTCGTGCCGTCGGCCATCTGCGCCCGCGCCACCAGTTCGTGTTCGCCCAGTTCCAGCGGCCACCACAGTACCCAGGGCGCAGCCTGCACCGTACCCAGTTCTTGCCCATCCATCAGGTACGTCACGGCCAGCGTGTCCGGCGGCGTGCCGACCGTCAGCCGCAGCCGTTGTGTCTCCAGCGGTGTGATCGGCGACAGTTGAAACACGGTATACGGATCGGGTTCCAGCAGGCGCAGACCCACGTCCGCATCCGGCAGGCGCGTCACGGCGGCGGCGGGCGGCGGTTCGATGCCGTTGCGAATCCCCCAGTCCCGCGCTTCCTGCGGCAGCACCACATAAACCCGCTGCACGCGGTCTTCCGGCGGCGTGCTGTCGTCGGCCAGCCGTCCGGTCTGTTTGTTGATCGTGAACGTCTGGTACAGGTTGTCGGGTTCGGTTGGCACCGTACCCTCAACGAACAATTCCGTTTTGCGGTACGGGCAGGCCGGCGTGGGCAGCCGTCCGCTGAGGGCGCATACGTCGTGCCGTACGATACCCGGCGGTTCGGTGAACGTCAGTTTCGGCTGGCCGAGCAGCACCCGCCGCATGAAGGCGTTCCAGGCCGGCGCCGCGCCGCTGACGCCGGTGACGTTGGTCATCGGCGTATTATCGGCGTTGCCCACCCACACGCCGACCACCAGATTCGGCGTGTAACCCACAATCCAGTTGTCGCGGAAATCGGTCGTCGTGCCGGTTTTGGCCGCCGCCGGTCGCCCGATATTCAAGGCACTGTTGCGCCCGAACCCGGCGAGGCGGGCCGTATCGTCGCTCAGAATGTTGGTGATAATGTAAGCGACCCGCTCATCCAGCACCCGGGTTTCCAGGCGCGGCGGCTTCCATTCGTATAACACCTGTCCGCTGTGGTCGGACACTTTCAGGATCAGCGACGGCTGCACCCGGTAGCCACCGTTGGCGAAAATGCTGTACGCCTGCGTCAGATCAAGCAGGCGCACCTCGCCGCCCCCCAGCGTGATCGCCAGATCGGCACCCGTGTTTTCCGCCAGTGTGGACACGCCCGCGTTGTTCAGCAGGCTGACCAGCGCCGGCAGTCCCACATCTTGCAGCGCCACCACCGCCGGAATATTCATGGATGACGCCAGCGCCTCGCGCACCAGCACCGGACCGTGTTCCACCAGCCCGAAGTTGGCCGGGGTGTAACTTTCCAGCCGCCGGGTGATGAACGGCGTTTCCACATCCAGCACCATCGTCGCCGCCGTCCAGGGTTTGTCGCGGGTCGGGTTCATCGCGGCGGCATAGGTGAACGGCTTGAGCGCGCTGCCCGGCTGCCGCATGGCGAGCGCGGCATTCACCGCGCCGTCAATCGTTTCGTCAAAATAATCCGGGCTGCCCAGCATGGTCAGCACCTGCCCGGTATAAGGGTCAAGCGCCACCAGGGCGGCGTTGCGCGCGTTGGCCGGAACTCGTCCCGCCACCACCGGGTTATTCAGGCGGTAAAGCTGCTGCCGGATGATGTCCTGCGCGATGCGCTGCCAGTTCAGATCAACCGTCGTCACCACCTCCAGCCCGCCGGTGTACACCTGTTCCGGGAACTCGCGCTGAAGCTGCGTCCAGACTGCCATCACAAAATGCGGCGCGCTGATCGGGAACGGGGTGGCCGCGAACTGGAGTTCATCCTGTTTCGCGGTTTCCGCCTCCGCCGTACTCAGATAGCCGTTCTGCGCCATCAGGTCAAGCACGACGGCCTGCCGCGCTTTCGCCGCCGTCAGGTTGGTCAGCGGATCATATACGGCGGGCGCCTGAATCAACCCCGCCAGCAGCGCGCATTCCGCCAGCGACAGTTCCGGCGCACTTTTGCCAAAGTACGCCCGCGCTGCGCCTTCGATGCCATACGCCAGATTGCCGAAGTAACTCTGGTTCAGGTACAGCGCCAGCACATCATCCTTGCTGTAGGCATTTTGCAGCCGGATGGCGAGGATGCTTTCACGCAGCTTCCGGCGCAGACTGCGTTCGGCGCGCTGTTCGGGGTCGAGCAGCAGATTTTTAGCGACCTGCTGCGTGATGGTGCTGCCGCCGGCCAGCACTTCGCCACCGCGCAGGTTGATCCACAGCGCGCGGGCGATGCCGGCGATATCCACGCCGGGATGGTTGTAGAAGTTAGCGTCCTCGGTGGCAATCGTCGCCTGGACACAGTGCGGCGGAATTTCATCCAGCCCCAGCGCCGTGTTGCGCCCACCTTCCGGCGGCAGGATTTCGTACAGCAGTTGGCCGTTGCGGTCATAGATGCGCGTCGAGGGCAGCGCCAGCCCGGCCTGCAAGCGGTCAATCGAGGGCAAATCCGCAAACAGCCAGAAGATGACGAACACCATCAGCGCGACGACTCCCATCGCCAGCGCCAGCAGGATTTTCTGTTTACGGGAGCGATGGTGCAGCCAATAGTTGACCGACCGCCCTGCACGTCGTATGCGTTCCCATAACCTGACTCCCCTCTCCCTAAGGGAAAGAGGTGAGAGATGAGGGTTTGTCACAACCTACACCTGCGCCTCACGCTGCCACAGCACCGACCTCGCCACCCAGTACATCACGACAAACCCCGCGACAAACACGCCGAGCCAGTTCGCCAGCAGATCGGACAGGCTGGCCGTGCGGCCATCAACCACCTGCTGGTAAAACTCGGTCGCCGTACCCAGCGCCAGCGCGAGTCCCATCGCCAGCAGCAGCGCGTACCGGCGCGGCAGCCGCAGCGCCAACGCCGCGTAACCGGCCAGCGTCAGCAGGCCAAACAACGACGCATGACCCATCGTCGCGCCCAGTTCCGTCCTGCCAAACAGCGCGATCATCACATGCACGACCGGCACGCTGTCGGTCTGTGTCGTCAGCGTCAGCACGAACAGCGCCCACGCCAGCACAACCAGCGTTCGTAAGGTGAAATGATGTGTTTTCATGGCCTCATTGTAATCACAACTGGCAGCGCGCGCGATACGCCTGCCCGCCGTTTGCTCGGCGCTCCCCAAAATTTAACCGGGGTCAAATCCTGAGCGTTTGATAGGATTTCCCACCCCGCCGCCGCAGTCTGTGATATGCTTCACCTTGTCTGTTGCTTTGGGCGAACGAGGCGTTCGCTGCGATTTCAGGAGACAGTCCGATGCTGTATGAACCCCGTCCCGGCGTGTATCAAAAGCCGGGTTCGCTGCGCGCTGCGGTCAGCGAATGGCTGAAAACGCTGCTGATGGCCGCCGTCATTTTTGCTGTCATCAACCTGTTGTTCCCCCGTTACATTGTGGACGGCCACAGTATGGAGCCGCAGCTTCATGATTGGGACCTGCTGATGGCGACCAGTCTGGATGTGATGACCAACCAGCTTCAGCGCGGGGATGTGGTGGCGCTGATTTCGCCGCGTGATGGCGAGCGCGTCGTAAAACGTATCATCGGCCTGCCCGGCGAACGGGTAGAGGTTCGGGATGGGCAGGTATACATCAACGGCACAGCATTAAAAGAGACTTACATCTCCACCCCACCACGGTATACCGGCAGTTGGACGGTCGGTGACGATCAGTATTTCGTGCTGGGCGACAACCGCAACAACAGTCTGGACTCACATTACTACGGCCCGGTTGACCGGGCGCAGATTCAGGGCGTGGTGAAGTTCCGTTACTGGCCGCTCAATCAGATCGGCATCATGCCCGTGCCGGAGTATTAGCGTCAATGATGGTCGCATACGGATAGATAAAAACACCGGGGGACGGTCTGTGACCCTCCCCCGGTATATGGGCTGCGTATCAGGCGGCTTTTATTTGACCTTCACGCCGCCGCGCACTACCGTCTCCCGCCGGAAGGTCTTCAGCCAGCCGTTCTGATCGGGGTCTTTCAGCAGCATATCGTCCAGCGCGCGGGTGTCGTAGCTGGTACGAACGCTTTCAGCCACAAGCGCCGCGTAGCCTTCTTCATCCTTCCAGGACGATCCTTTTTCTTCGAGCAGGATACGCAGTTCCTCTTTCAGCCTTTGAATCTTCTCGCTCAACGACTCAATCCGGTCGTTCAGGCTGCGAACAATATCCACCCGCTCGGCAATTTCCATATCCAGCAGTTCCGGCTTTCGGGTTCCGGTTGTGCTGTGTTTACCATTGGTGGTGACGAACAATTCCTCTCGCGCTACCATGCGTCGGGACTCCTTACACTCCAGTGGCCCAGGGCCAGCGTTCACAGTATGCGGCAGTCAGGTTAAAATCAGGTCGCTTGTATATTAGAATTATATCAGAAAACTTGTTCTATGTCCAGAGCGAAAAACAAGATCACCACCACCAATATTGCTCATCCCTCACCGCCGTGTTACGCTTTTTCTTCCTGTGTGTCTTTGCCCCTTTGCGCCTTTGCGTTACGCTTTTGTCTTTCCGCTCTGTGCCTCCGCGCCTCCGAGTCTCTATGTTACGCTTTTCACTCAGCCCTCAGCACTTTCAGCGGCATCCCTCTCCCCTGCGCCGCTGCCACCTTGCATTTGTTTTCATAATGCTGGCGCGGCAGGCAAAATCAGACTATCTTATACAGATGGGCGTTACAGGTAGGGGATAGATTATGCCGCGAGTATTTATCAGTTACAGCCGCACGGATGAACCGTTTGCCCGCCGCCTCGCTACGTCCCTGTCGCAGATGGGCGCCGACATCTGGATTGACGTGGAGGACATCCCGGCAGGGATGAAGTGGAGCAGCGCCATTCAGCAGGGGCTGGATACGGGCGATCTGCTCACGGTCATCATTTCCCCCGAATCCATGGCCTCACGCAATGTCGAAGATGAATGGCAGTACTATCTTGACCATAACAAGCCGGTCATCCCGGTGCTGCTGCGCCCGGCCAAAATTCATTTTCAACTGAACCGCATCCAGTATATTGACTTTCATTCCCAGCCTTACGACGCGGCGCTCTACCAGTTGTATTCCGAACTGCGCCGTAAGGGTTTATTTCTGAATCCCCCCGGCAGCGATCCGGCAGCCGCCTACCGCCCCGCGCCGCACCAGATGGCGCCAGCGCCTGTCAGACCGCCGCCTTCCCGCCTGCCGCTGATTGCCGGCGTCGCGGGGCTGGGCGTGATCGGCCTGATCGCCGTTGTTGTACTGGCGCTGCTGGCGAACCTCAATCCGGCTCCGGCAGACACGCCTACCGCCACCACCCCATCCAATGTGGCCGTCAACCCGACCCACACGCTCCCTGCCGCCCTGCCGCCGACGGCGACCGTCGCCGTCGTGCCGCCGACCGACGCGCCAACCTTCACGCCGCCGTCACTGCGCCCCGGCCTCGACAGTCCGGTAGCCCGCAACGCCGACTGGACGCCGGTCACGCGGGATTTTAACGGCCTGAGCCTGGTGCTGGCGCCGGTGGGCTGCTTCACGATGGGCAGCAGCGAGCCGCAGATTGACGCGGCGTTAGCCCTGTGCCGGTCAGTGCTGGGGAACAGTTGCAATCGGGCGCAGTTTGAGGATGAGCGCCCGCAAACCCAGATTTGTTTTCAGCAGCCGTTCTGGATAGGCCGCACCGAAGTCAGCAACGGGCAGTATGGCTCCAGCGGTGTGTTCGCCGGGGACTCGCTGCCGCGCACGAATGTTACCTGGGAACAGGCGCAGGCGTTCTGCGCCAGCCGGGGGATGCGCCTGCCGACCGAAGCGGAATGGGAATATGCCGCGCGCGGCCCGGATGGGCTGGTGTTCCCCTGGGGGCATACCTTCGACGGCACGCGCGCCAACTTCTGTGACAGCAGCTGCGAATTTAACTGGCGCGACCCCTATACCAACGATGGTTACCCGCAGGTCGCGCCCGTAGATACCTTCGCCGGCGGCGCGTCGTGGACTGGCGCGCTGAACCTGAGCGGCAACGTGTGGGAATGGACCAGCACCATCTACACCTATCGCTATCCCTACGCCCGTGATGGCCGCGAGAACCCGGGCGACACCGCCGCCAAGCGGGTGCTGCGCGGCAGTGCGTGGAACTGGATTGCCGCCGACGGCACAACGACCGCCCGCGACGACTACGCCGGCAGTTTCGCCAGCAGCGATTGGTATGGTTTTCGCTGCGCCCGTGATTTTCAGGCCGGTGATCTGTAACGGCTGGACAGGATGAATGCGGCGCGTTGGGGAGCGCCGACCGGCGCTCCCCGGCAGAGGATGTCAGGCTTCGTTCTTGTGCAGGTAGGGCGACCCGACCGCGAGGTAGCCGTAGCCCAGTTCGACCAGTTCCATGTAATCGGGGATCATGCGGCGGCCATCAATCACCAGGTACGGCGGCGGCACGGTCTGCTCGATGGTGCGCGACAGGCCGCGAAACTCTTCCCAGTCGGTCGAAATGAACAGCAGATCGCTGCCGGTCAGCGCCTCTTTCGGCGAGTTATGATAGCTGATCCGCTCGAACAGGTGATTTTCTTCCGGGTTAAAGAACCGCTGCGCTTCGTGCATCGCCAGCGGGTCATAAGCCCGGATGGCCTTCACGCCGCGACCGAGCAGCGCGTTCACCACCGCCAGCGACGACGCATCCCGCATGTCATTAGTGCGCTGTTTGAACGACAGCCCCAGCAGCGCCACCGTCTTGTTATTGAAGTTCGCGCCCGCTTCGCGTATGGCCCGGTCTACCAGATAGGTTTTCTGGTATTCGTTGATGTCATACACCGATTGCAGCAGGTCGGCGGACTGCCCGGCGGCCTTGAACTGGTAAATCAGCGATTGGATGTCCTTGCCAAAGCAGGAGCCGCCCGCGCCGTTGGAGACATACGACCCCCACGTGCTGATGCGGTTATCGGCAGTCACGCCGCGTTTAAGGTCTTCCATCCGAACGTTCGGGAAGGCTTCACCCAGCCGCCCGCCCACGCCGTTCCAGAAGGAAATGTACGTCAGCAGCAGCGTATTGGCGACGTATTTGATCGACTCGGCTGTTTCCGGCGTGGTCTCAATGTAACGAATCCGCACATGGTTCACGAACTGCGAGTAGATGCGGCGGATAATGCGGAAGTCGTCTTCCGTATCCGCGCCGACCACCACCCGGTCAGGCCGGCGGGATTTTTCCACCGCATCGCCTTCCGGCAGAAATTCGGGGTTCGACGCCACCCCCGCGTTCGGGACATTGTGCTGTTTCAGCACGCCTTCAAGCTGGCGCGCCGTCCCAATCGGCACGGTACTTTTGTTGATCAGCACCACGCGGCGCTGATCCTGCCGTTTCGCCAGCAGCCGCGCCAGATGGTTCGCCACCCCAAAATAATAGCTCAGGTCAGACGAGCCGTTGGGTTTGGGCGGAGTCGGCGGGCACAGGAAGATCGCGTCCGTGCCTTCGATGACATTTTCAATGTCGTTCGCGTGCAGGAAAAACAGATAGCGGTTCAGGTTTTCCGCAATGATGTCCGACAGGCCGGGTTCATTGACGTATTTCTCAATCTGTTCCGGGTCGCCGGAGCAGTAAGCGGCAATCTTCTTTTCATCCACGTCATAAGCGTAGACTTCGTGGCCGTATTCGGAGATGACGGCGGCATGGGTAAGGCCAACAAATCCGGTTCCAGCAACGAGAATTTTCATGGGGACTCCTTCTCATAAGAGATTAGGCCGGCGGATTAAGAACCGCATGACTGACGTTGTGAATCCATTGTATTGGAATTGGCCTGAGATGGTAGGCGCTGTTTCCGCCGATCTCAAACGCTTTCATAACGGTAGCGTCTCTGCCTTGCAAATACCTTAACCACCCGCCGCCAACCGGGCGACCTCCCGCCCGATACGAACGGCGTAGTTCGTGCCGCGATCCCAGGGGTACACCTGGCTCATGCTGGCCCAGAACACCCCCGGCAGCGGCGTCATCAGGGGGGGAATGTTGGCGCTGTGATTGACACCCGGCACGGGTTGGGCGTAAGGCGCGCGCCACACCCACGACTTACGAACCCAGTCCGGCGCAAACTGCGGATTCACCTTCTTGAGCGCCGGCAAAAACCGTTCGATCAGTTCATCATCGTCCAGCCGGAAGTACTCATGGTCCGGGGGAACGTAATCGCCGCAGTACACCAGCACATCACCGTTGTAGTGGCGTTTATCCATGAAATTGGTGTGTTCCACCAGTGCCAGGAACGGGAACTGGCTGGCGCGTTTGTCCGCCGAGGTGGCCGGTAAATTCAGCCAGTACGTGCCGTCCGTTAAAACGGACTGCTTCAGCGCCAGCACGACGCAGATCGCGCCGATGCTTTTCAGCGCGGCGGCCTGCTGGCCGTAAGGGGTATCCCGCAGTTCCGGCGTCAGGCGCAGCATCAGGCCGGGTGACGTGGTGCTGATGATCCGGTCGAAAGCGCGGGTTTCGCCGTTGACCGCCAGGGTGGGCTGGCCGTTCGCCGCGCTGATCGTCTGAACCGGCGTCTTCAGGTGGATGGCCGCGCCCGCGCCGCGCACCGCGTCGGCCAGCCTGTCCATGAAAGCCTGGAAGCCGCCCTCAAAAATACCCAGCCGCACCGAGCGCGTGTAAATCCGCGCCCACATCCAGGCCATATTCACATCCTGGTAGCGG
>JARKOK010000444.1 GCA_029975765.1 Aggregatilineales bacterium | reverse complement strand
ATCAGCATCCCCGGCACGCCCAGCACCATCAGCGTCCGGGCCTCGTTGCGGGCGTCCAGCGTGTCAAACGCCATATCCTTGAACGTCGGCAGCAGCCGTTCGAACGACCCGCCCTGGTCGAGCACGGCCACCTTGCCCCAGTTCTGCACCCCACCATACACATCCTCCCAGCGCCGCCGTGCGGCCCCTACCGTTTCCTCATCCATCGGCACGTTGAATTTCAGCACTCCGCCCAGCATCGTGCCGCTTTGAAAGAATTGTTTGAGGAAATACGTTACGGCGTTGTCTACATCTGCCGACTGCGCCATCGCTGCAATTGGCGACATGCCGTATCCCATGCCCTCCATCGGATCGAGCGGGTTGGGCAGTTTGATGTGCATCATGTCCTCAGGCAGAATCGGCAGCACCGACCCACCGCTTTCCTGCTGATACCGGTACCCCTTGATCGTGCCATCCTCTCCCGGCACGATACTCACCCGGTCGGGCCGCAGATTCCACATCTCCAGCGGCAGTCCTTTTCGGCCATCGCGTTTAAGGTACGTATAGGAATTGCCGGCTACATCCAGATATACGAGCTGCTGCTGTGTGAATTCAATCCCGCTCTGATGCGGATTGGGGCGGTGCAGCAGTTTCGCCAGCGGATGTCCTGGCGGCAGCCGTTCCGGGTTAGCCGGATCGCCGCGCCAGGCCCGCAGCGGCGCGCTCGACAGCGACCGCACCTTGAACATGATCGCCGCGTAGATCAGGGCGTTCAGGTTGAAGCCTTCACGGATGTACGCCTGCACATCCGTCATTTTCCAGACGACCTTACCGGTTGTCCACACCGGCCACGCCACCGGGAACGCCTTCACCCCGCCGCCCCTGCGCTGCACCCTGCTCCATGCGCGCTGTAAAATATTCATCGTACCCCCGTTATCCCGCCGCCATCAGCAGTTCGTTCAACCGCTGCTCAAATCCATCTGCCGCCGCCCGGCCTTCCGCCGCCGAATTCGCCTGCACGATCACGCTCCCCGCGCTGAAGTTCACCACCGTCCCGGCTTGTTGTCCCCCGCCTTCCAGACGTGCCCGGTTCTCCTCAGCGGATAGAATCCCCTCCCCCGCGTGGACGCGCATCAGCATCGTTCGCGGTACGGTCTCCATCCCTGTTGCCGACCCCGGCGCGACTGTATTCGCCACGTTCGTATAAAATAGCCGCGCGGCCACATCACCAAAGATGCCGCCGCCAAACTGCGACGAGATGGCATTGAATGATTTGTCGTATACATCCTGCTTGCTGATTTCACCGCTGGCGACCTTCGGCGCGATTTGCCCCTGTGCCCAGTCTCCGGCTTGGTTCACCATATTGATGGTGTCAATCAATTGCTTCACCATCGCTATGGCTGCCACCGCCGCCGCCGTCACCGCCGCAATTGGTACTACCAGCGCGCCCAGCGGCGCCAATGCCGCCGTTGCGCCGCCGGCGACCGCTGTCAGTGTCCCACTGAACACCCCGGCAATACCGGATAACACCGTCCATCCGGCAGATAAAATCCCGGAGGCCGCCGATACCAGCCCGATGACCGCACTCACCCCGCTGATGATCGGCGAGGCGACCATCAGCACCCCGCCGAGCGCCGTCGCGCCAATAGCAATCATCCCGATCTGGCTGACCAGTTCCGGGTTTTGTCCGATCCACTCGATGACCTTATCAATCACCGGCTGGATATTCGTCAGAATGTCCGTGAACGCCGGCAGCAGCGACTCACCAACCTTAATGCCAACCGCCTCAATGTTGGTTCTCAGCACATCGAACTGTGCCGCCGCGCTGTCCATCTGCACGGCTTGTGCCGCCGCTGTTGCCCCCTCCACCCCTTCTTTGAAGTCACCCATGAAGGTTTTAACGTCCGGCCCGGCCAGCGCCGTAACACCGCGCAGCGCCTCCACGCTGCCGGTCATCTTCGCCATGCCCTGTTCGTTGGCCGTATGCGTCCCGGCCAGCGCCTCATAGGCCCCGGTCAGCCCCAGCGCATCAATCGCGGCCTGCCCGCTGGTAAATCCCAACTCCTGAAGCCCCTGTTTCATGGCCTCATTGGGATTGAGCAGCGCCGTCATCATCGCGGAGAGCTGCGTCACCGCGCCGCTGGCACTGTTACCCTGCGTTGTCAGGTATGCCGTCATCGCGCCCAGTTCATCGAAGCCGATGCCCAGGCTCTGCGCCAGACCCGTCACTTGGGGCAGGGCGGCAGCAAACTCGTCCATCGTACTGACGCCCATGCCAACGGTCTGCGTCAGTACGTCGCTGGCAAATCCCGCCTCCTCTGCGCTGAACTTGTATGAGTTCATGACGCTGATGAGTGCCTGCGTCGTCCCGGCCAGGTTAGCGTTGCCGGCCTCTGCCAGGTTGATCGAATTTTGCAGGATGTCCATGTGGGTGGTCGCGTCAGCCACACCGCCCACAATGTCATACATCGAATCGGCGACAGCCTGCGGCCCGAAGCGGCTGTTTCGTGCCATCGCCATCAGAGAGGCCGACATGTTTTTGATCTCGTTGTCGGTCTTTCCCGTCACCGCCTGGATGTTGGTCAGGCTTTCGTCATATGTCATCGCCGCCGCGCCCGCTGCGATGAATGCCGCCGCCGGGGCACCGGCGATGGCTACCAGTGCCCCGCCAACATCTTTGGTTTTTTTGGCAATGGAATCTAACCGGCCTTCGACACCTTTGATCGCGCCGTCGGCCTCATTCTTCCCGGTTATGGTTATTTCAATAGAATTTCTCGAAGGCATGACATACCCGGCGAATCAAAAGCGCCTACCCTGTTTTCAGGGTAAGCGCTTGAGATGGGTGTATCGGATATATCAGGCTTGGCGCGTCCGCACCCAGGCGAAATATGCCTCAATCTCAGCCAGCATCTTTTTTGCTTTGCGTTTCCCTAATCGCTCGATCAACCATGTTTCCGGGTCTTTATTGAGCTTGGAATTGTTACAGCCATCTAAACCATGACAGAGAGGCAGGATATTATCGGCGGTCGTCCCCCCACCTTTGCTGACGGGTATCCAGTGATCGGCGGCTATCGTATGGGTGCTAAACAGGTCTTTAGGCGGCCTGCCGCACACAGCACAACGCCCTCCAAAGTAGTCAAGCGCCTGTTTCCATTCATCTGCTGTTAGGGTATTTAGCAGGCTGCGCTTTCGTGCGTTGTAGCGATGGGTCGCTGCTTTAGTTACCGCGTACCCGTGTGGCGTCTTTCGATAGCTCTTGATGTACTTACCATGCTGCTGATTCAGTTCCTGTCTATTCGCAATCCGATAGCTTCTGTTGTAAGCATCCCTGACGGCCTTATGATTTTGATAGTAAAAACGCGCATATGCACGTCGAGTCTCAACCGTTCGGTAATAATAATCTCGCAGCCCCTTGATGTTTTTCTCTCGGAGCTTGTAATACGACTTCCGATTGATACTTCGATATTTGTCGGGATTCGCATTCCGGTTCCGTGCTGCGCGTAACCGTCCTTTTTCCCTCTCAACTACAATATTAGAGTGGTATCGCTCTCGTGCCTGCCGCCGAGTTTTGTCTCTATGAGTTGAGCGATAATTGATCAAATACTCGTGTTCACAGTCCCGGCACTGGTTGTAAAAGTGACCGGACTTTCTTTGGCGAAAATATTCTTTTGCGGCTGGTTTAATTGACTGACAAACGTTGCACTGTTTGTACCCATCGGGGATGATGGTAGAATCAGACATCAGACGACCTCCTGATAGGTTGTCTCACGCTCCGGGGTGTTCGCGCACCGCCGGAGCAGCCTTTGATAGAACAATTATACCACTAACCCACGAATACGCCCGTTGGTTGATTTCGAGCCAGCACAGCAATGGCGTAAGCATCAGAACAGTCGTCGTTCATTCCTTCCGGCGCGCGCAGGGTACTTCCCTCGATGCTGTTCAACTGGGAATAACATTTATAACTGTGAATAACGGTTTGTCCGTCCCGTAGTGCATCAGCGATGCTGTCATACATCAGTGCCTTGCCGCGCGAATTGCTTAACCATCCCTCTTTGCCATCCTCTCCCAGCAGCCGTCGGCGCTTGCTGTTATCGCGCAGCCACAGCAGCACGGCATGGCCGTGATTCTGCCGTTCAACTAGAATAGCCGCGCTGTTAAACCATGTACTTATCCGGTCTACATAACCGGCCATTGTGGACGGCTCGAACTTCCCGGCCAGCATCGCCACTTCTTCGCCGGTAGTGCAGTCCAGCCATACCGCTGCGCTGTCGTCCGACTGCGGCGACCCTTCTGCCGGGTCAACGCCTGCCACATACTTTCGCCCCGGCACCGGCAGCCGGTACACCCGCAGCCCTGGGATGCCGGGCGCTTTTTCCTGTTGCAGCAGCACCGCGCTCAACGGCTCGCGTTCCTCATAACACTTCTCCAGCCATTCAATCGCCAGCCGCTTATCGCTGGAATTGGGTGCCAATGCTTCCCTGTCGCTGCCGGGGTATTGTTCCCAGACCAAATCCAGGCTTCCCGTCTGCATCAGTGCATCTTGTTTCAGTTTCTCGTACCATTCCGGCGTGCGCTCCGGCCTGACGTACCAGGGCAGAAAAATGTGTGCCCAGTTATTCCGCCCCTCTTTGGCCGCCTTGTAAATCTTCTTGAACTCGCTCTCCGGCCTGCTCTTGTCCGCCCGGCTGACGAGGAACAGCTTACCCCCCGCGTCAATCGTCGGCCTCACCGCCCGCATCAGTTGGTTGAAGTTGGGGATCAGATCGGCCTCGTCCACCAGCACGTAGGTCGCTGTATAACTGTCGCCGCCGGTGGTG
>JARKOK010000436.1 GCA_029975765.1 Aggregatilineales bacterium | reverse complement strand
GCAGTTCACCAACCTGTTTGTCTCGGCGGCGGTAGCGATGTTCCTGGAGGAACATGTCAGCAAGGCGGAAGCCAAAGCCTACCTGCTGATGGAGCGCAAAACCAAAGGGATGCACGTCCTGCCGGGTATGATCAGCGTCCTTCAGCGATACCTCAAGGAACGCGCCAACGGGCGCTACAACACGCTGCTGGATTTTATGCCCATCTTCCCCAAACAACTGCGGATTGCCAACCGAATCGTGACATTGTGACCCGTAAATACGATCTGCTGCTGGTGATAGATATCGAGTGTACCTGCTGGGAAAAACTGCCCCCGCCCGGTATGGAAACGGATATTATCGAAATCGGCATCTGCACGCTGGATGTGAAAACCGGCGACCGCGTGGAACGCCGCAGCCTGATCGTGAAGCCGGAACGCTCGACGGTCAGCCCGTTCTGCACGCGGCTGACCACGCTGACGCCAGAGCAGGTGGAACGCGGGATGCCGTTCGTGCAGGCGTGCAATATCCTGCGGTACGAATACCAGGCGCACAAGCGGGTGTGGGCCAGCTACGGCGATTTTGACCGCCAGCAGTTCGAACGCCAGTGCGCCGCGATGGGGGTGACGTATCCCTTTGGCGCGAGTCACCTGAACGTCAAAACGCTGAACACGCTGATCCGTAACCTGCGGCATGATGTGGGCATGGCAGACGCGATGCGCCTGCTGGGGCTGCCGCTGGAAGGCACACATCACCGGGGCGGCGATGACGCCTGGAATATCGCGCTGGTGCTGTGGCATCTGCTGCTGCAGCGGCGGGAGGCGTAAAGCCTGTCGCCAATTTCGGCTATCCTCGCTACAATTCGTAACCGGCGGTTCATCACCAAAAGTTGAGGCTGTATGTTCCGAACATTGTTCAGCCGCATCGGGCGGCTGGAAGCTGCACCCCCCTGGGGGCTGGGCGCGGCAGTCAGCGCGCTGGTGGCGGCGCTGGCGGCCCTGCTGCTGAGTTCAACCATCGTATTAAGTATTTACTGCGGTATTCCGGCGAACGCGCCGTACTGTTCGGCGCTGAACTTCAGCACGCCGCCTGCGCTCACCTTTTTCGGCTGGACGCTGGGGGCGGCACTGACGGCGGCCTTTGTGTGGTTTACCCGGCGCACAGCGGCGGAGCGCGCCGCGCTGCGGTTAGGCGGCATGGAGTCCTCTGTATTCTGGGTGCTGCTGGTCAGCGTGGGGCTGGCGGTCACAATTGATCTCATCATTATCCAGTTCACCGGGCGCGCGATTGAGCCGGAACTCCAAAGCCTGCGCCAGCCAGGGGTGGACGCGATAAGCTGGATTCTGGCGATGGTGTTTATGGCGGTCGCACAGCCGGCGGCGGAAGAGCTGGTCTTTCGCGGTGTGGCCCAGCCGGCGCTGCGGCAGGCGTTGGGCGCGTGGCCGGGGTATCTGCTGACGGCGGTGTTATACGCGCTGTTCCATGTCATCGCCTACAGCCCATCGCAGCCGGGGGCGGATTTTCTGGCTTACGGTCTGCTGCTGCCGCTGGTGAACGGGGTGATCTTTGGCGCGGTGCGGCTGGTCACGGGTTCGACACGTGCGGCGGTGCTGGCACACGCGGCGTTTGGCGCGTTCGCCGTGCTGAAGGTGCTGGCGCTGGGATAGATTTAATGGTAATTGTTGATAATTCACGCATGAATTTGCTTTATCTTCGACTGGATGACCGCCCCCAGGACGTAATTAACCGGCGGGTAGATGAGAACGTTATGCTGGATATTAGCGAAAACGGACGAATTGTTGGCATTGAGATTCTGGACGCCTCGCAGACTGTGCGTCTGGAAACCGTGCTTCCGATAGAATATGTCATGGATACGACCGAACGTTAACAGATTGAGTCGGGGGAAGCATGAGCGCGAATCTACCGGAAGCAAGCGGCGCGTCTGCCGCCGAGATGGAATATGCCAGCCTGCGCGAAGAAATGCTCAAACGGATCGAATCGCGTCAGCAGACGATTTCGGTCGCGCTGACGCTGGCGGGCGCCTTTCTGGGGTTTGGCTGGGGCGCGGGGACGGTCGTGATTCTGCTGTATCCACTCATTGCGCTGCTGTTGGCGGTGGGCTGGGCGCAGAATGAGGTGTTCATCAAGCAGTTGAGCGCCTACATCCGCGAACGGCTGGAAAGCCAGAGCAGCGGCCTGGGCTGGGAAACCTACAGCCGCCAGCGCGCGGCGGAAATCCGCTTTCGGGGCTGGCCGATTGAGGTGCTGGCGATTGGCGGCATTTTTGTGCTGTCGCAGATTATGGCTATCGGACTGGCGACCCTGCGCTTTAACGGCACGTTGATCGAATGGGTGCTGCTACTGCTTGACGTGGGCGCGATCATCCTGATGGCGGTGCTGGTGGAATATCTGAGGCGGCGCAGTCTATGATAAAAATCGTCGTCGCTTCGACCAATCCGGTCAAAATTGAAGCGGTGCGCCGGGGTTTTGCGGCGATGTTCCCGGATGCCGGGCTGGCTGTCAGCGGGGTGGCCGTGCCGTCCGGCGTAAGCGATCAACCCATGTCCGATGCGGAAACTTTTCAGGGCGCATTGAACCGGGCGCGCAACGCCCGGCAGCACACGCCGGACGCAGATTACTGGGCCGGCGTGGAAGGCGGCCTGGACGAGCAGCATGGCGATCTGCTGGCCTTTGCGTGGGTGGTGATTCTGTCGGCGAACGGTACGGGCAGCAGCCGCACGGCGACGTTTGCGCTACCGCAGGAAATCACGGCGCTGATCCGGCAGGGTGTGGAACTGGGCGCGGCAGATGACATTGTGTTCGGGCGGTCAAACTCGAAACAGGCCAACGGCGCGGTTGGTATTCTGACGGCGGACGCGATTGACCGGACGCACTACTACGAACATGCCGTGATTCTGGCACTGGTGCCGTTTAAGAATCCGGCGCTGACGTTTGGCGAAAAGCCCTGACCCCTTTCCTTCAGGGCGCGGGGAACTAAGGATGGTCGTTATGCCTTACATCCGGCAGGTATCGGATGACGAAGCCGAGGGCGCGGTAAAACGTGAACTCGATAAAGCCTACAAACGTGCCGGTCGGGTGTGGAACATCGTGCGGATCATGACACCGAACGCCGAGGCGATGCGAACCTCCATCAGCTTTTATTCGGCGCTGATGCACGGCGAGTCGCCGCTAACGCGGGCGCAGCGCGAAATGCTGGCGGTCGTGGTCAGCCAGACGAACCACTGCCGTTACTGAACGCAGGCGCACGCGCACGACCTCCGGGCTGAGGTTGACTGGTTCGACACAGACGCTGCCGCCGACGCCTATGTGAGCGCGCTGGCGCGTGACTGGCGGACGGCAAACCTGAACGCCGTAGATGCTGCGCTGTGTATTTTCGCCGACAAGCTGACCCGGCAGCCAGCAGCCATGACTGCCGCCGACCTCGAACCGCTGCGCGCGGTGGGGCTGGATGACCGCGCCATCCACGACGCGACGCAGGTTATCAGCTATTTCAACTACATCAACCGCATCGCTGACGCGCTGGGTGTCGAGCCGGAGATATTTGTCCGCCCCTGGGGCGAACTATAACCATTAGCACCTCCACCGGTTTACGGATAGAATAACAAACCTCTGGACGGGGACATGGTGTTGTCATGTCCTGACGATTTATAGTAGGGTGTTACCGTGAAACTGTTGATTCTGGGCGGAACGCGCTTTTTAGGGCGGCATCTGGTCGAGGCGGCGCAGGCACGCGGCCATGAAATCACCCTGTTTAACCGGGGCATCTCCAATCCCAACCTGTACCCGGATGTGGAACACCTGCGCGGCGACCGTGATGGCGACCTGTCGGCGCTGGATGGCCGGCGCTGGGATGCGGTGATTGACCCCAGCGGCTACGTGCCGCGCCTGGTGCGCGCAGCGGCGGAGAAACTGGCCGGCGTGGTGGAACACTATACCTTCATTTCCAGCATTTCGGTCTATCCCGACCCCAGGCTACCCAACGTTGATGAAGACGCGGCGGTCGCCACGCTGGAAGATGAGACGACCGAAGATGTCGCCGCCGCGTATGGCGGGCTGAAAGTTCTGTGCGAACGCACGGTAGAGACGGTGCTGCCGGGACGCGCGTTGAATGTGCGCGCCGGGCTGATCGTTGGCCCACATGATCCGACCGACCGTTTTACCTACTGGCCGGTACGGGTGGCACTGGGGGGGGACATCCTCGCACCCGGTTCGCCGGAGCGTCAGGTACAGTTCATAGATGCGCGTGATCTGGCGGCGTGGATTATCAGCATGGCCGAAACGCGGCAGGTCGGTACATTCAATGCGACCGGCCCGGCGGCGGCGCTGACGATGGGCGAAACACTGGCCGCCTGCCAGTCAGTGGGCGGCCTTCAAAGCACGTTCACCTGGGTCAGCGATGAATTCCTGCTGGAACATGAAGTCACGCCGTTCACGGAAATGCCGCTGTGGGTGCCGGAAACCTATAACGGCCTGATGTCCGTCAAGATTGATCGCGCGCTGGCCGCCGGGCTGACGTTCCGCCCGCTGGCCGAGACGATTGAAGATACGCTGGCCTGGAATGCCACCCGCGATGAGGAGTTCAGCAATAAAGGGCTGCGGCTGCGCGGCGGCATGATGCTGGAACGCGAGGCCGAACTGCTGGCATTGTGGCGCAAGCGGCGCTAGTCCACCAACCCGATGAGTAATAATGGGTGCCAGGTGGGGGAACGCTGGTGTGCGCTCGCCTGCGGGCCGCCTCTATGGCTGTGGTTGAAACCAGCGCGCAGGCAGCCAGTCCAACTGCAAAAGCAGCCGGTCGAATAGCTCCGAGGTGATCGGCTGCGCGTGACCCGTGAAGGCGCGGACGGCGGCAGTATCGAGAATCGTGAATGATGGCTCGCGCAGCGCCGCTTCCAGTTCGCGCCGGCCAAAGGGCAGCGGGTCGCCGGCGTAGATGACGCTCCAACCGGCGGCAGGCGATGTGAGGATCACCACATCATCAAAATGCAGCAGCAGTCCGGCGGTCACGCGCCGCGTGATGTGATTGTCCGGCTCGACCGCGCCCGCCAGCCGGATAACCCACAGACCACCCGGCGTTAACCGCGTTTTGATGGCCTGTACCATAAAGGCTTCGCTGTAATCCACTGGCGGGATGGCCGAGATGATGAGATCGTATCGGGCAGCGGTCAGATCAACCGGCTCGGTTGCCGGCGTGCGGGTGAGCCGTGTCGGAAAATAGCGGGCGCGGGCGTCAAGCGCCAGCGCATCCCGTTCATCCAGTGTCACCTGTCCGGCGGCCTGTGCCAGCGCCGCTTCTAAGGAAATCGAACTCGCGCCGATGACCAGCGCCGTCTGTGGGCGGGTCATCTGGCCGGGCAGGTCGGCCAGCACCCGGCTGAGCTGCTGGTCATTCACAGTGTCGAAAGTGTTCAGGCCGTCCAGATAGAGCGCCCGCCGGCCATCGGGCGTTTCCAGCACGTCCACTTTCTGGTACAGGCTGTAGGCGCTGTACCGGGTGATCGTCCCGGCGGGCAAACCGGCCACCTGCTGGTACCACCGCGCATTACTCCAGTCGTTAACGGCGGGAAACACCATCAGCCACGCTCCGGCGGCCAGCGCCAGCAGCCCGGCCTCAACCCGCCGCCGCAGCGCCAGCAGCAGGCCAAGCAGGACGGCGCTGTGAACCAGCAGCAGCGCCGTTATCCCAACGCCAGCCAGCAGAACCACGATCTGGCATCCCACCACCGCCCCGGCCAGCAGCACCCCGTACTGTGCGGTGGTGTGCCGCGCGTCACCGGTGGCCGCCGCCAGCGCGCCGTAAAATGCCGCCGTGACCAGCGCCACAAGCAGCGACACCGCAGGCAGTCCTGCCGCCGGTATAAATCCGGCAGCCAGCAGGCGCAGCCAGACTGGCAGCGTCAGGTGCAGCGCCAACGCGACTGGCAGCAGAGCCGCACGCTGGAGGCGTCCCGCCAGAAAATGACCCGACGCCAGCCCGATGACCGCAGCAGCGATGACCAGTAGTCCGGCCAGTTCCGCGCCGAGAAACGCGCCGGTTTCCCGCGCCAGCACCCACTGCGCCATGCTAAAGCTGACGCCGCTGCCGAACGCGATCAGCAGCGGCAGTAGAACCCGGCGGCGGGAGGCCGTTGGGGGTACGGTACGCGCCGCGCCGGTAAAATCGAACTGGACGGCCACCTGCCGCTGTTCCAGATACGCCAGCAGCGTGTAAATCAGGACGATCACCCCCAGCATCTCGCACAGTTCTTCCAGCGTGCCAATGGCGGAATACAGCAGGCTGCTGCCGCCATCCAGTTCCCACTGGTTCGCGCTGATGGATTCGATCACCAGCGCGCCACCGACATACAACACGGCGGCGGCGATCATGCCCCGCCGTGTGGCCGGCGGCAGATGCAGCACGAAGCGCGCGTACAGCAGCCCGACTACCAGCACGAAGGCTGCCCCGACGATCACCCAGGCGAAGGATAAATAGCCGGAGGTATTGAGGGCAGTTTGCAGGGGGTCGGTAAATTCTTCGTGAATGGCGGCGGCTTCATCGGCTGACAGGTACAAAAAAATGGCGGCCAGCCCGGCCCAGTGGCGGGCATAACGCTCCTGCCGGTGCAGCGCGGCGTTCACGGCCAGCAGCGCCGCCGCCAGCAGCAGCAGCCCCGACGAGTACCACGCCGGAAGGCTGGACTCGCGGTTGACGTTGAGCACCTGTATCAGATTGGTGAGCAGGCCGGGCGGGCCGGCGGTTGCTTCCACGATATGACGCGCGGCGAGGCTTTGCGCGGCCAGATAGACGGCGATGAGCGCCAGTACCAGCGCGACAGTTCGGGGACGCAGCGAGATGACCAATGGCATTCTGGTGGCTCGATGTTCAGGAGAAACGCGGGCGGGCGCAGCCGCCCGCTCCATATCACACTAATCGAGAACGGAACAGGATTACGTCTACTGCATAACGTCAGTTATGGATAAGGGAGTTGCGCCTTTTGCCCTCATCCCCCGGCCCCTTCCGCTCCGCGTCAGGGCGAAGGGGAGAATATGGATCAGGAGAGACCTTCAAGTCCCTCGCCATGAGGGAGAGGGCGACTCGAATGGGGACGCATGTCCCCTGAGAGAAGTCGGGTGAGGGCTAAAAACGTTATCCCTAACTGACGTTGCATATTGTCTTTGTAGGGCAGGTTTTGAAACCCGCCCTTACGATATCAGGTGAATGCTAATGGGTTTATCCATTTAACTGCCGGAGCGGTCGTTGCCCCGCCCACGTCCCCGGCTTCCACCCGGTTCGCAGCGCCGCCGCCAGCCGTTGGCCGGCGCCCAGGCGGGCGGTGGATTGCGGCAGGAGCCGTCGTCACGCCAGATCACGCTGTTGTCAATCACGACGATGTCCACATCCACGATGATGATGTTCACCGCCACGATGACAATCGTCGTGCCCCGGTTCACCACGCTGCCCGCCACGCGGATCACATCACCGATTCGGATGATCGTCAGAATCGGATCGTTCGGGTTGACCTCGATATTGATGTTGTAAATCGTGATGATGTTGATATTGATGGCCTGCACCGGCCCTTCGATCACAATCACGATGTCACTACCATTGTCGGTTGACGGCGGCGTGACGGTGAGCGTACCCGTTGGTGTGGGCGTGGGTGTCAGCGTGGCGGCGGGTGTGGGCGTGGCCGTAGCCACCGGCGCGCAGCCCGGTGTCAACTGGCCGCTGTTGTAGATGTTCATCACACCGCTGAGGCTGACCATCGTTTGACCGTTGACCGACGAGGGGTCAACCGTATACGGCAGCTTATCAGGAAATGTCGCCAGCAGCGCGTCCGCCTGCGCGATGATGCCGCTGACGGCGGTCACATCGGCCCCGTTAGCGGCGTTGAGTTTGGCCGCGATTAACTGATGCGCCAGATTCAGGCTGGCATCCCCCTGAACCTCCAGGTTGAGCAGGATGAGCAGTTCGGCCTGCGAGTACGTTTGCCCGCCGAGGGTCAGCGACGTGACCGGCCACTGTGCCGTGTTTTTCCAGAAACCCTGGCCGACCGGACAGCCGGCCGGCTGCGCTGCCGCCGTGAAACTGCCGAACGCCAGCAGTCCCAGCAGGAATAAGATAACCCCATATCGCGCTTTGATGACCATATGATCTATACCCCTTCCAGCTACCATTATCAGCTTAACCGTTGCTGCATATGAGATGTTACCTGTTAGGACTAATGGACTACTGCGGCAGACCCCACACACTGGGGCTGCCATCGGCTGCGGCTGAAACCAGGCGCGTGCCGTCGCTGCTGAACATCAACTGGGTGATGGCGGCGGCTTGTGCCGGGAATATAACCAGCGGCATCACCAGACCTTCGCCCGCGCCGCCGGTGCTCCAGAGCCGTATCGCCTGATCCTCACCGCCGCCAGCCAGCAGCAGGCCGTCCGGGCTGAAGGCCAGCGCGTAGACGGCGCCGGTCACGCCGCCCAAGCGAATGCGCTCTGCTATCGCGCCGTTTTCGGCAGAATTCCAGGTGACACTGTGCGGGCGCTGGCCGAAGGTGCCGGCGCGCTCGATGTCCCAGATCACGATCAGGCCGCTCTGGTCGGCAGTTGCTACCAGTTGGCCTTTCGCTCCGAACGTGATGGCCGTCACCGGGGCGCTGTGAACGCCGGTGATAACCGCCGCCGGCTGGCCGGTGCTGCCGTCAAAAATGGCGATGGAATGGTCAGCCTGTCCCAGCAGCACCAGCTGTGTGTCCGGCGAAAAAGCGGCAACGCCGGTCAGTCCGCCCAGACTGCTGATGTGTCCCACCTGCGCGGCGTTCTCGGCCAGAATGCGGCGGGACAGGGCAGGCGCGGGTGTGGCGGTGGTCAGCACGCCGCCCGCGCCCAGCGGTTCCAGCCAGTATTCGCCCGCCTGGCCTTCTGCCGTCCAGCCCGCCACGCCGTTATAATTCACCTGCCACCAGATCAGTTTATCGAGCGTGCTGCACCGGGGGCCGTCCAGCACCGCAAACTGGCCGCCGGGGGGAATCTCGCCCACGACCGAGCCGCTTTGCCCTGGCCCGCTGCGCATCAGGTTGGGGATGCCGCCTTCGGTCACCCGCGCCTGCCCGCCAACGCGCAAACGGGGCGGCAGGTAAGCGGCGTCGCCAGCAGGCGGGCAGTTCTCGCTGGCCGGCGTGGGTGGGGCCGGGGTGACGCTGCACAGGATGATGGCCGTCCGGTCGCCGGAGACGCGGTAATCGTAGATGTTGCCGGCATAGGTCAGCATGAACTGCACCCCCGGCGTGATAACCTGCGCGTAGGTGATGCCCGGTTGCGGGCAGCCCAGACTGGTATCAGGATAACTGCTCTGGGCGAATGTCCAGTTCGTGAGGTCGTTCAGCGTGACGGTGCGCCCGACGCGCTGGCTGAGATCGGCCAGCGCGCTGTCCATCAACTGCGGTGTCTGCGCCCGCGCCAGTACCGGCGCCAGCAGAACGAGGCAGGCGGCAAGGATGAATCGTCTTAACATCACTCTGCGCTCCTGTTGAGAAGATAATTTTATGAGAAGGATTGTAGCATGAGATGCGCCGCGCGACTCGACGCGGCGGGCGTTATGCGGTTGGCTGCCGCTCCAGCAGTTGGCGGACGGCGGGCTGAAGTTCCGGCGCGGCCAATAGCAGCAGCGCGTCCCCGGCGGCGAGGGTCGTGCCCCCGTCCGGCACCACCATCTCACCCTGCCGCCCGATGAGTACGATCAGCGCGCCGCGCGGCAGGTGTAAATCGAGGATTTGTTTGCCGATGGCCGCCGACTCATCGGGTACGATGAATTCAAACAGGCCGTTGGTTATCTCGCTGTCATTCATCACAAAGGCCAGCGGTGATTGGCTGGCAGGTGCGGGCTGCGCCTGTACCCCTAGCAGCCGCGCCGCCGGGACGATGAGCGTGCCCTGGAATAACACGGAGGTCAGCACGATGAAAAAGACCAGGTTGAAAATCCGGTCGGCCTGACCTACGCCGGCCAGCAGCGGAAAGGTCGCCAGAATGATCGGCGCCGCCCCGCGCAGCCCAACACAGGCGATGAACGTTTTTGCGCGCCAGTTCAGGCGCGTCGGCAGCAGCGTCACAAAGATGCTGAGCGGACGGGCGACAAAGATGAGGAACACAGCAATCAGCAGCCCGGCGGGCGCGACCTGCGGCAGTTCGGATGGGAACACTTGCAGACCCAGCGCGACGAACATCACAATCTGCATCAGCCAGGCCACGCCATCGTGAAAACGGCGCAGGCTGCGCTGGTGGATAAAATCCTGATCGCCCATCAGCAGCCCGGCCAGATATACCGCCAGAAAGCCGTTGCCACCCACCGAAGTTGTCACGCCGTACAGCAGCAGCACCAGCGCGATCGTTAGCACCGGATACAGCCCTTCGTACTCCAGCCGCACCCGATTGACAATCCACACCATCGCCCGCGCCATGAAGTACCCGGCGAGAGCGCCCAGCACCATCTGCTGAACGAAGAAGGGAATCAGTTGTAAGGCCGAGGCTTCCGGCTGCTGCACCAGTTGAATCATACCGAGGGTCAGGAACACAGCCATCGGATCGTTGCTGCCGGACTCCAGCTCCAGCAGGGGTTTCAGCCGTCCGCTTAGCTGCACGCTGCGGGCGCGCAGCAGGCTGAAAACGGCGGCGGCATCGGTCGAGGAGATGATCGCGCCGAGCAGGATGCCTTCCAGCAGCGTGAAGTTCAGAAAGGTGCTGGTGAACCAGCCGACCGCCAGCGCCGTGATCGAAACGCCTATCGTAGACAGCGCCAGCCCTTGCCGCAAGACCGGGCGCACATCGCTCACGCGTGTATCCAGCCCGCCCGAAAACAGAATCAGCACCAGGGCGACCACGCCAATCGCCTGCGCCAGCCAGGGCGAGTCGAAATAAATGCCACCCGGCCCGTCAGCCCCGGCCAGCATCCCCAGCAGCAGGAACAGCAGCAGCGCCGGTACGCCGGAACGGGCGGCGACTTTACTGGCAATAATACTCAGGCACAAGAAGGCAGCAGCTCCAACCAGAATATATTCAATCGGTATCATGGCACTTCCGCAGCAGTCTTAGTTTCTGTTTCAGAATGATAGCGGGTGGGGCGGTGATTCGCATCATTTTACAGCAGGGATAATAAAACCCGGGATGAGCGCGCGGTTCTCGGTATGCAGGCCGCTGACTTCGGACGTGATGACGATCACCAGATCAAGCTCAGGCACGACGGCGATATACTGCCCGCCGTAACCCGCCGCAAAGTACATGGTATACCCGCGTTCGGCAGTCACCCACCACAGATAACCGTAATCTGCATCCTGTGGAAAGCCGCCCTGAATATGCGGCTGCGTCGAGACATCCACCCAGGCCGCCGGGATGATCTGCTGGCCGTCCCACAGGCCGCGATTCAGGTACAGATAACCGAATTTCGCCATGTCCCGCGCCCGCAGATACAGGCCGTGCGCGCCGGTCGTAAAACCTTCGGGGTCGGTGATCCACTCCGGTGGTGGGATGCCGAGCGGATCGAACAGGTTGAGCCGGGCAAAGTCGGCCAGGCTGGTTCTGACTGCCCGTGTCAGCACGCCGGACAGCAGGTGTGCTGCCGGGGTGTTGTAACCAAACTGCTCCCCCGGTGGATGGATGATGGTCATGGCCGCTGCGAAATGCATCCAACTGCTGGAACGCGGCCACAGCCAGGCGGCATCCTCCGACCAGTTGAAGCCGGATGACATCGTGAGCAGGTGGCGCAGGGTAATATCCTTGACCTGGGTATCGAAGCCATCGGCATAAAATTCGGGAAAGAACTCCGTCAGGCGCTGGTCAAGCGTCCGCAGATAGCGCCGTTCCAGCGCGATTCCCACCAGCGCCGAGGTAATGCTTTTGGTGACAGAAGCTACCTCGAACGGCACCGCCGCATGAAATCGCTGGTAGTAGCGTTCAAAGGCGAGACAGCCGTAGCGCACCACCAGCACGCTGTAAATCTGCGGCAGGCTCGCCTGAATCTGCGCGTCCATTTCGCGCAGGAGGTCGCTGTCTAACCCGACAGTTTCCGGCGCACATTCACGCCAGTCATCGGTCGGCCAGTCCGTTCGGGGTGGAGGCACATTGGTCAGCGGGGCTTCAGTGGATAAATTAGGCACGACAGCGGCCAGCAGGACAACCAACAGGGCAGCCAGCGCCAGCCACCAGCGGTGAGGTACGTTCTTCAAGCAGTTTCCTTAAGGTGAGGCTGTATCCGATCACAGCCTCACCATAACACATCCTCCCTCGAAGAACCAGAACCACCTTTGAACGGTCTTACGTCCCGCGCAGCGGCGAGGCTGACTTAACGACCAGCGGCTTTTCCGCCAGCGCCCCGGATTTCCGCTGGAGATACGTGCCGGAATAGACCAGCCACCGCCCCAGGGTTGCCAGCGCGGGCTGGTAAAAGCGGATAGTGGCCGGGCGGCCCAGGTGGAACTGCCGGATCAACTGCTTGCGTTCGGCACGAGACACCAGTTCAGCATGGCGATGATTATGATACAGCCGGTTCAGGTACGTGTTATTGTTATACATCATGTCACTCCCATCAGGACACGGCTTCTTCAGCCTGGCAGTCAGCAAACCCTAACAAGACCCAGGCGCGGCGCACCTGGCCGATGTCAGACAGATTTCAGGGGTCGGTGAACCGTTACTTACGCAGGAACCGTTTCAGTGCGTGGAGTGTGTCATCCACTCGCTGCGGGTTCAGGCTGTAACACTTGGCAACCTCACGCCGCCGTTCGATCAGGTAGCCGGTGGCGGTCAACTGCCGCAGGTGGCGCGATGCCGCCGACTGGCTGAGGTCTAACATTTCGATCACATCCTGCGCGCACAACTCGTCGTGTTTGGTCAGCAGTTCCAGAATTCGCAGCCGGGTGTCGTCCGCCAGGGCGCTCAACCGCACCAGCAGTTCCGACCGGCTGAGGGCGGGGGAGGTCACCCGCGCGCCTGCCGGCAGACGCGCCCCGAAGATCAGGCGCGTCACTCCATCCATATTAAACCAACTGACGTAGGGGCCGATGTGTGCCGACGGAATGAAGATGATTTCGCGGCCCCACTTATCCCAGATGCCGCTTAAGTCACGCCCGGTAACAGTGCGAACAGCCTCCAGCGCGGTCATCCGGCTGTAATCCAACTGGCGGAACGCATCTGCCGATTCCTGAAGCATGGGCAGCACACGCGCCCACTCCGGCGCCAGCCAGTCGTTCCACATCTGCCGCAGGTGATTGACCACCAGCTTATGCGCGGCGGGCGGGTCTTGCAGCAGATCAAAGGCTTCGTCCAGCAGTTGCAGGAACAGCCCGATGTTATCCTTTTCTTCCGGCTTCTCTTCCAGCTTTTTCGCCAGCAGCCGCTCGAACAGCGCCAGATACACCGTTTTATCCGCCAGCAGGGTGTCGCGGTCAGGTGGGTTCAGCCAGGCATAGTCCTCTTCATACAGCCAGCCAAAAGCCTGCTCGCGCAGTTGGAACGGGTCAAGGGCAGCCAGCGCGTCCAGATAGGCCGGGAAGGTTGCATGGTCACTTCGGATTTCACAGATATTGTACAGTTCAGTCTGGAAGATCAACTGGTGACGGTGCATCAGATCAGGCGGGAGCAGCGCCGCCGTTCGGAC
>JARKOK010000421.1 GCA_029975765.1 Aggregatilineales bacterium | reverse complement strand
AGGAAGGCTTCTTCCATCAGGCTGACAACTTCTTTCGCTTCCGGCTGGTTGATGCCAATCGGGCCAAACATGCCCGCGTCGGCCATGCGGCGCAGCACCGCGCGGATATAGGCGAAATCTCCACCCACGCCCAGCGTTTGTGCCTCCTCGCCGCAGAATTCCATCTCACCGGCCTTACCCGCGACCGCCATCCGCAGTTGGTTCAACTGGTGATCGTAGGTGCTCATATAGTCGTATTCTTCAATCGCCGGCTGGTAGCTGACGTGGCCGAGCGCCTCGCCCTGCCGGATGATGGTGATACGCGAAATGCGGTAGGTCGGCATATACAGCCGCAGCGCGATGGCGTGGCCGGCTTCGTGCGCCGCCAGCCGGTATTTATCCTCTTTACTCAGGCTCTTGATGGGCGACCGCAAACCCATCTCATGTTCCGGCTGCGCGCGGCGGAAATCCTCGTAGGTGATGTACATCCGCCCGTTGAACAGCGCGTAACGCAGGGCTTCATTCAGCAGGTGTTTCAGGTCTGCCGGGGTGTAGAACTGGGTTTCCGCCGCCAGCACCAGCGGGTCTATGCTCTCGTCGTGCGCGATCTTCGACAGGTAATATTCAAGGATGTCGCGGCGGCCTTCCATGTCCGGCGCGTCCACCCGAATTTTCTTGTCGAAGCGACCGGGGCGCAGCATGGCCGCGTCGAGCGCCTGAACGCGGTTGGTCGCGCCGATAGTCAGCACGCGGCGCTGCGGCTTTGGCGGTTTGCGGCGCAGCACGGTTTTGTAAAACGCGGTCTTTTTGCGTGCCCACCAGCCGTGTTCGGTGCTGAAACCATCCATCTCCGTCAGCAGCGTACTCAACAGCATACTGCCCGCGCCCATGCCAAAGAACATGGGCAGGCGATTGCGGCTGTAGGGCGTGCTGCTATCGGCGTTTTCCTGTTTCTGCGCCACGCCGCTGCGCGAGCCAATGGCGTCAATCTCATCCATAAAGATGATCGCCGCACCGTAATCCTTCGCGGCGCTGCGCGCCCGGCGGTACAGGTTCATCACCTTCATCGGCCCGATGCCCATAAACATGGATTGCAGCGAGGACGCATCGAGGTAGAAAAATGGCACGCCGGCCTCGGTGCTGATGGCTTTCGCCAGCCAGGTTTTACCCGTGCCGGGGGGGCCTTCCAGCAGCAGGCCGTTGAGCGGTTCGCCGCCGGCTTCCTCGAAAACGCGCACGCCGCGCAGCAGTTTGACGATCTGCCGCGCCTGTTCCAGCAGTTCCGGCTGGCCGCGATAGTCGTCAAAGCTGATGCCTTCGCTGCCCTGTCCCGGCCAGATGGCATACATGCGCGCTCGCCCCAGGAACCAGAAAATCAGCACAAACTGGCCGATGGCAAACGTCAGCACCATAACCAGCCGGATGATATACGGCAGCGCCTCGGTCAGCAGCCAGGTCATAAATTCGGCACTGAACAGGGCGGCGGCAAGAAAAGCCACCAGCAGGATACGCCGCAGCGAGAAAAGCCGCAGCAGCCGGTAGCGCAGCTTTTTGCGCCGGTCTACCAGCGTTTCTTCCGACTGCCAGGCATACGGTACGGGAGCTGCTAATGTGCGGTTGTCCTTGTCGGACTCGACAATTGCCATAACGATAATCCTGAAAATCACAGTATACGGTGGTTTTGTAGGGGCGACTTGCCCCTACGGGAATATCATTGTCCGCTGCCGGCAGACTGGGCGCGCATCTGCGCTTCGACCGAGGCCAGCATGAACATCGGATGGTTCGGCTGGCTTTCATAAAATGCGCGCTCGCCGCTGGCCGGCGTGGAGTAGGTCATCTCGCCGTTGACAATCAGA
>JARKOK010000417.1 GCA_029975765.1 Aggregatilineales bacterium | reverse complement strand
TGAGGTGCGAACCATAAGCAAACCCAGAGGTCTTTCCATGTCCACTATCTCACAAAACAACGACCTGCTCAAGCACCTGTTTGAGCTGCTGCAAGCCCACCGAGGGATATTCAAGCAGGAGCGGACGTACCAGCGAGTGGTGGCACTGGTGCTGGCAGAAGTGTTCGTGTTCGCCCGGCGCACCGTGACCCAACTGCTGATGAGTCTGGGACAGACGGAAGCGGACTGGAGCAGTTGGTATCGGTTGCTGAGCCAGAGACGGTTTCGGTATGAACAGGCGAGCGAAGTGCTGCTGGTAGTAACGCTCCGACGGCGACAGGATCGTCAGGACGGGCAGCGCCCAGATGCGCTGGGATCGGCGTCAGCAGCATCAGGCTAGGTTGTGTTGACATTTACGTAAATTGCCCGGTTTGCCCTCATCCCCCGCCCCTTCCGCGCCGCGTCAGGGCGAAGGGGAGAAGAACTGTTTTCGTCCGTTTTTTGAAGTCCCTCTCCCTGAGGGAGAGGGATTTAGGGTGAGGGCAAAATGAAACGTCAACAGAAACTAATCCAGCGCAAGCCGCGCGCCTTAACAAATTGACTGTCGCTGCTGCGTACCACAATAAGGCCAATTTTCGGCGCGGTCTTATTGTGAAGCATCGTCACGCGCTCTTATAATAATCTTAATCCAATGCAGATTAACCGTTGAGCCGCGTAATCAGGGTAGGATGCCGGGCGTCGCTAACCTGAACTGAGTTTGAATTGAAAACCGCATGACAACCGCTGCCCATTCGAATACCCGCCTGCAAACGCACACGCTGGCCGCGCTGCGCTATCCGAACTTCCGGTTGTACTTTGTCGGGCAGCTGATCTCACTGTCCGGCTCGTGGATGCAGACGATTGCCCAGGGCTGGCTGGTGTTCCAACTGACGCGGGAAGAATTGTGGCTGGGCGTGGTGGCCTGCGCCGCCGGGGTGCCGTCGCTGCTGCTGTCGCCGTTCGCCGGCGTGATCGTTGACCGCGTGCCGCGCCGCCGCCTGCTGCTGATTACCCAGACCGCCCAGATGATCCTGGCCTTTATTCTGGCGGTGCTGACGTTTACCGGCACGGTGCAGGTGGCGCATATCGTCGTGCTGGCGTTTCTGGTCGGCGTAACCAACGCGATGGACGCACCCTCGCGCCAGACGATCATCGTTGATCTGGTCGGTCATGACGACCTTACCAGCGGCATCGCGCTGAATTCGATGATGTTCAATTCGTCGCGTATCTTCGGCCCGGCGGCGGCGGGTGTGCTGCTGGCGCAGGTGGGGCCGGGATGGTGTTTCTTCTTCAACGGTGTGAGTTTTCTGGCGGTCATCTTCATGCTGCTGATCATGCGTGTGGAAGCGCCCGCCCGGCCCACCGGCAATCTTGACCCGCTGCGGCGGCTGCGCGAAGGGCTGAGTTTTTCGCGCCACCATCCGGCGATTCTGCCTATCCTGCTGCTGGCGATTGTCTCCAGCACGATCACCAGCAACGTTTCGACGCTGTTTCCGGCCTTTGCCGATGTGGTGCTGAAATCCCCGGCGGAAGGCTACGCTACCATCAGCGCCGCGATGGGCATTGGCGCGCTGGTGGCCGCCGTGTCCATGACCGCGCTTGGTAAATATTTCGGGCGTGGGCGGGTTATCACCACGATGGTGATGGTCGTGCCGGTGGTGGGGCTGATTATCTCGCAGACGACGACCGTGCCGGTGGCCGCGCTGTTTGTCGCGCTGCTGGGGTTCTGCGTCATCCTGCAATTCGTGACGATGAACACGCTGATCCAGACTGAAGTGCCGGACGAATTTCGCGGGCGGGTGATGAGTTTGTACACGCTGACGTTCTTTGGGCTGGCGCCGTTCGGGGCGCTGCTGCTGGGCGCGCTGGCGAACAGCCTGGGCAACCCGGCGGCCATCATGATTTACGCCACCGTTGGCGGTGTGTTAAGCGGGCTGGTGGTGCTGCGTTTTCCCCGCGTGCGACGGCTGCTGTAACCCTATAACCCCAGAAAGCGGCTGTAAAGCGGCTCTTTGGGATGGTCAAGCGCGTTGACCAGGCCGTAGCCGTTGTGCATTCCGTCCGCCCAGGCGTACCAGCAGGAGGTCGCCACCTTGCCGGAATACAGGCGTTTCAGGCGGTCAACAAAACCGGCGGCGTAATCGGACACCGTGCCTGCCGGATCGTTCGGGAAGTCCAGCACACCCCATTCGGTAATCCACACCTTGCCACCGGGCAGCAGCTTACCGTAAGCGTCCACATCGTCGTCAATCAGCCCGAACGGGCTGTACTTCGACCCCGCCGGCCCGCGCCCGTAAGAATGGCAGGCGATGCCATCCGGCCGTATGCTGGCCGGCATGGCCGCCAGTGCCGCCGCCGCGTAAGCCGCGCCCTTGGCCGGGCCGCTGATATGCCCGCCGGTGATGATCGTCGCCTGCGAGTCGGCGCTGCGAATCGCCTGAATCGCCGCGTTCAGCATATAGCCGTAATCGGCGGCGGGCATCCGCACGGCGGATTCGCCCACGCCCTGCGTATCCTGTTCGTTCCATATCTGGTACACCAGGCCGCGACCGGCGTACCGCGCCGCGATCTGCCGCGCGAAGTCGGCGTACTTGGCGGTCAGTTCGCGCCACTGGGCGGTAGTCATGTACGGCCAGACGTAACCCGCGCCTTCGCCATAGGTCTGATGCGTCAGCACCAGTATCACCTTCAGCCCGGCCTGCTGGTAACGTTCGATATGTGGCGCGTACAGGCTGTAGGCGGCGTTGAGATCGAGCAGGCCGCGCCCCATCGAGACATTGTAGGCAAACCGCACCCAGCCCAGCCCTTTCAGCCGCGCCGGGTCAGGCCGTCCGAGCGGGTGGAGGATGTCCAGATTCATGCCGGTGAGGTTGAGCGACACGGTGCTGTCGGTTTCGTCAGCCACCAGATATTCGGCGGCGGAATAACCCTCGACCGACTGCGGCGAGCGCAGCCGGATCCACTGACCGGCCACGCCCAGCTTCAGCAGGGTGCGCCCGTGGGGTTCCAGCGTTTCGGCGCGCTGTGTCGGATACAGCATCCCCAGCGCCTTAAACGCCGTGCCGGGTTTCTCGCGGATACGCAGGCCGTCGCTGCTGGTTTTCAGGCGCATTTCCGGCCAGTACAGCAGCGGCGTGGGATCAATCACATCCGGCAGCAGATAACCCTTCAGCCCTTTGCCGGGCTGCTGCACCACGATTTTGCTCTGATCCTGGCTGGAGCGGCCCAGCACGTCGCCGGCGCTCAGGGTCTGGCCGATGGTCACGGTGATGTCGCGCAGCAGCGCGTAGGTGACGAGATAGGTTTGCCCGCCAACCACGCTGCTAACCTGCACATACTGGCCGTAACCCAGCGCCGTTGCCTGCCGGACGACGGTCGCCACCACGCCCGGCGCGGCGCAGCGAATGACCGTACCCTGCGGTGCGAACACGTCCAGCCCTTCATGTTTACGATTGTCCGGCAGGGGCGCGTCGAACGGGCGCACGATGCGCGCCGGACGCGCGTCGGACGGCCAGCCGATCACGAAGCGGTCATTGATATGCCCATCGTTGAGGTAGACGCCGTAGCGGTCGCCGCGATTGATGCGGTCCTGCAGGCGGGCGGCCAGTTCCGCCGGGGTGCTGGCGCGGATCACGTCCACCCGCACCACCATCGGATACACGCGGCGGATATGCGCCAGCGCGTCATTGTTGACCCACACGCCGGGGGCCTGCACCGCGCTCACATCGCGGAAGCGGTTGAGATCGTTGCCAGCCGGGGAACGCACAACGGCCACACGCTCGAAGGCGCGGGTATAGGTTTCGGCGGCGCGATACCACGCCGTAAAATCCGCGTCCGGCAGCACCAGCGCGTGAGAAATGTTCGCCATACGTGTCCCCTCGTTTGTATGCCTGACCTCCACCGATTATATCACGGCGGCAGCACGTAAGAATGCTGGTGGTGGATGGTGATTCCCGGCGATACTGCCCAACGGGTAGGGATAAACTCATATTGTGGGACTGGCTGCATTGGCTTGATTGAGGGCGTAACGTATAAGGGGAAGGGCATCAACCCGTTCGGCGCTGACGACTGCAACGACCTGGCCCCGACAGCCACGCCGACGGCAGCCGAAACACCCACTGGATCACTATGATATTGTGGGTTGGGCCTCATAATATTTATAGCGTTTATAGCAATCGCCCTGCGGCGCATTTGACAATTTGACGAAAGGGGATACACTGAATGCCAAAGAAAGTTATTAACTGAAAAGGGATTTTATGTTCGCCGCCGAACCCCTCTTTGTTCAGATGAGGGGGCAGTGTACCCCTCGAACTGCGGCTGATAACCGCCGCCCCACCCCCTCCGCGCCATCCAACCCGCCGCCTCTCACACCTGCCAGCCACCAACGTCCACCGGATGCTGATAAATCTGCGGCGGACAGCCGGCCTAAGGCCGGTTCACCCCCCATGCGCGAGTAAAAAGGAGCGCCCCGCGCCATCCTTTTACACTCAATGGAAATGAACTTTTTTCACTAAAGGAGTATTCAATGTCTAAACGTTTTGTCACTCTCCTGCTTTTTAGCCTCGTTCTGCTGTCGGTGGTGCCGTTTGCGGTGGCGCAGGACGCACCTGCAAAACCCAAGATCGGTTTCCTGCCCGGTGTGGTAGACCCCTTCTATCAGGTGATGGAAATCGGCGTGAATGAAGCCGTCGCGGACTTCGGCCTCGAAGTTGTCACGCAGTATCCGCAGACCTGGGGGCCGACGGTGCAGACCCCGATTCTGGAAGCCATGATCGCGCGGGGTGACCTGGATTACCTCATCACCGCCCCGACCGACAAGGAACAGATGATCGCCCCGCTGCAGGCGGCGATTGACGCCGGCATCAAGGTGATCACGGTGGACACCTTCCTGGGTGATGGCAACTATGTGGATGGCCCGGTCACCTTCCCGCTGAGCTACATTGGCTCGGACAACGTGGAAGGCGGGCGTATCGCGGCGCGCGCGCTGGCCGATGTGCTGGGCGGGCAGGGCAAGGTGTATATCCAAAATACCAACGTCGGCGTGAGCACGACCGAACAGCGTGGTGCCGGTTTCAAGGAAGGCATCGCGGAATTCCCCGGCATGGAACTGGTCGGTGAAGACTACAACCTCGATGACGCCAACACCTCAGTCGAACAGACGACGGCCAAGCTCCAGGCTGTGCCTGATCTGGCCGGCATCTTCGGCGTGAACGTGTTCAGCGCCACCGGCGCGGGCAATGCCGTGCGCTCAAGCGGTATGGAAGGCCGGGTTCAGGTCATTGCCTTCGACGCGACGCAGGACGCGATCCAGAATTTGCGCGACGGCGTGGTGACGCTGGTGATCGCCCAGAAGCCGCATGACATGGGCTATCTGGCGGTGGCCTTTGCGATGGCCGACTGGCGCGGTGTGACCAGCGTGCCGAAGCATGTCACCACCGGGTACGCGGTTATTGACGCCGGTAACGTGGACGACCCCGAAGTGGCGAAGTTCATCTATCAGGTGCCATAAGTAACGATTTTGCTGAGTGAAGGTGTCGGGGCGCACGGTTGTGCGCCCCGACGCAATTCCGGGCGCACGAAGCCCACCGTTCGTAAGGAGACTGCATGGCCGCCGAAACTCAACCGCTCCCCGCCTCCACTGAAAAAAGCAACCGCCAGAAACAACTGATCCTTGCCGTCAGCCGTTTGTGGGCCTGGGTGTTCCTGGCCGGGCTGAT